>DASUAC010000313.1:0-10280 GCA_035763985.1 Jatrophihabitans sp.
CGCGGGTCAGCGTTCGCATGTCGAGGTAGTCGGCGAATGCCTGATAGGCCTCCACCGAGGTGAATTCCGGATTGTGGGTGGCATCGGCGCCCTCGTTGCGGAAGTTGCGGCTCAGCTCGAACACCCGGTGCATCCCGCCCACGCAGAGCCGTTTCAGGAACAGCTCCGGCGCGATCCGCAGGTAGAGGGTGGCGTCGTAGGCATTGCTGTGCGTGACGAACGGCCGGGCGTTGGCGCCACCGTGCACCGCCTGCAGCATCGGCGTCTCGACCTCGAGAAAGTCGCGGCGGTCGAAGGATTGCCGCAGCTGGCGGATCACCAGACTGCGCTTGGTGAGCAACTCCAGCGATTCCGGGTTGACGATCAGGTCCAGGTGCCGCTGCCGGATCCGGGTGTCCGGATCGGCGAAGCCGGCGCGCGCATCCGGCAGCGGCCGCAGGCATTTCGCGGCCATCTGCCAGCCGGTCGCCCGGATCGACAGCTCACCGGTCCGGCTGGCCACCACCTCGCCGGTCACCGACAGGTGGTCGCCGAGGTCGACGGTGCGGCGCAGCAGCAGGTGCTCGGCGGCACCCACCCCGGATCGGTCGAGCAGCACCTGGAGGTGCGCCGGGCCGTCGGCCAGCACCAGGAAGGCCAGCCCGCCGAAGTCACGCAGCGCCCGTACCCGGCCGCAGACGGCCACCTGTTCGCCGGTGTGGCTGCCCGCGGCCAGCCCGGCGAACTTGGTCACCACGTCGGCGATCTCACTGTCCCGGGGCACCCGCACCGGATAGCCGGGGTGTCCGGCCTCGGTCAGCCGGGCCAGCTTGGCAACCCGGACCCGTTGCTGCTGGCTGAGCCGCCGGGCCGGCCGGACCGGCCGCCGGGCGGCCACCTGCAGCGCGCACACCGCCTCGGCCAGCGGCATCGGATGTCCCTCGTAGAGCACCGCGTCCTCCCGGCCGCGGTCCGGCGGCCGGCCCAGCGACGGCAGGAATCCCTCGGCCACCCCGGCCGCCAGCGCCACCCGGGTGAGGGTCAGCGAGGAGTCGTAGCAGAGGTAGCGCGGTGTCCAGCGGGGCAGGTAGCGGGCGTTGGAGCGGTACAGGCTCTCAATCTGCCAGAACCGGGAGGCGAAGCTGAGCAGCCGGCTGGTGAGCCGTACGAACGGGCCGGCGCCGACCCGTTCGGCGGCGCCGAACACCCCGCGGAACACGGCGAAGTTGAGTGAGACGGAGCGGATGCCGAGCTGGTCGCGTCCGGTTGCCACCAGCTCGGCGACCATCGCCTCCACCACGC
Source organism: Jatrophihabitans sp. (assembly GCA_035763985.1). GTDB lineage: Bacteria > Actinomycetota > Actinomycetes > Mycobacteriales > Jatrophihabitantaceae > Jatrophihabitans_A. Next base: position 1,282 of record DASUAC010000313.1, read on the forward strand.
CGTTCTCGGCGTCCGGGGACCGGCGCATCAGGTCCAGCGACAGGCCGCGCCGGCCCCACGGCACCAGCGAGAGCAGGCCGCGTAGGCTGCCGTCCCGGTCGTGCGCCAGCACCGCGACGCAGTTGCCGTCGGCCGGATCGCCGATCCGGCCGAGTGCCATCGAGAAGCCCCGCTCGGTCTCGTCCACCCGCCACTGCTCGGCCAGGGCGTCGATCTCGGCCAGCTGCTCGGCGGACAGCTCGGCATGCCGGCGCACCGTGATCGTGTAGCCGGCCCGCTGCACCCGGCGCACCGCGCGGCGCACCGGCTGCATGGTCGGGCCCTCCAGGGTGAAGGTGTCGGTGTCGATGATCGCCTCGTCGCCCAGCGGCAACGCCTTGAGCCCGGCCGCCAGGTAGGCCCGGGCACCCTCCTCGCTGGCCGACAACACCGCCGGGAACCAGCCGAACTCACGGCACTCGGCCAGCCACGCGCCGATCACCGCCGGCCAGCAGGCGACCGGGCCGATCGGATCGGCGCTGGCCAGGCTGACGTTGTTCAGCACCCGGTAGGTGAGTGCGCCGGTTCGGTTGGCGTCGAAGATCACCGACTTGTCGTGCCGGGTGGCGAAGTAACCGAGCGAGTCCCGGTCGCCGGCGTGCAGCAGCAGCCGGCGGATGTCCAGCTCGTCCTGCGCGGTCAGGTAGTTCTTCGACCGGGCCGAGCGCAGGAAGATCACCGCGGCGGCGACCAGCGCAACCGCCGAGACCAGCCCGGCCAGCACCGCCACCCAGTGGTGGCCGTGCTCGCCGTGCCAGCCCAGGTCGAGGCTGGACGGCTCGACGCCGAGCGCGACCCGGACCGACCAGACCAGTTTGCGGACGACCCCGGTGAGCCGGTCCGGAAAGGTGAAATCGAGCAGTATCGCCAGCGTGATCGAGGCCAGCAGGCCACCGGCCAGCACGGTGAACGCCGGCAACCGGGCACCCGGTTCCAGCCGGGAGGAGAACGCCTGCCGGCTCAGCCACAGCAAGGCCACCAGCGCGACGGTGAGGCCGGCGTTGACGACGAGCTCGACGGTGTCCATCGCGCCGAGGTCGCGGGCGTCCTGGAAGTTCACCAGGTACGCGCCGAGCACCCCGATCAGGTACAGCGCCGCGACGGTCTGGAAACCCAGCAGCAGCCACCAAGCGAACCGGATCCGCCGGCGTACCGCGCCGCCGACGACGAACAGCAGGGCGATCGAGAACAGGCTCGGGCCGACCGGGAGGTTGACCAGGCTGAACAGGTCGTCGATCTGGCGCGGCCAGCGCAGCGGGCGCAGGATCAGGCTGACCAGCGACCAGAAACCGCCGAGCACGATGATCCGGCCGCACCAGGCCGCGAACTCCTCCCGCCAACCGGTCACCGGCGGGGAGACGGCCGATGCCACCGGCTGTCGATCGGCGCGACTGACCGTCGCTCTGCTCACCGACGTCCTTTCAGCTCGAATTGGACGTCCTCGACGCTACGGCACGTCGGTGCGCGGACAGACCACGGAACCGGCCGTGTCCCTCGCAATCCGGCGCGGCTCGGGGGATGACTCTCGCCGACCCGGGGTCTCTGACGCGGCAGGTGGACCACACCCTGGCCAGCCCGGCGTCGCGCATCCGCGCGAACCCGAGCCGGCCGCGACACGCCGCTACCTAACAGAGCTAGATTCGGGCCCTACGCTGCTCTTCGTCCCATTCGCGTATCTGTCTGGAGCAGCGGTATGACCTTTGCCGATCCACCCTCGACCCCCGTGACCCTCACCAGCCGGCTCGGCGGCTGGCTGCCGTGGGATCCGGAACAACTCAACGCCTGGTTGGCCAAGACGATCGCCGACGCCGAGAGCACGCCGAAACCGATCCATCCGGTCGTCGCCGAGTTCCGGGAGTTGATCGAGAGCGATCCGGTCATGACCATGAACTTCACGCTCATGTTCCAGCAGCAGCCGCTGTTCCCACCGCCGCCCGGCAGCGGTGACGTCAAGCTCGCCGACTACCAGCAGATGCTGCGGGTCATCAACCACGTGCTGGGCATCGCACCGGAGTTCAACGAGACCGGGATGGTCGGCTTCCCGATCAACGCGGTCCTGGACTTCCCGATGATCACGCCGGCCGGCCTGTCCGCCTTCACCATGGACAACGTCAACGCGATGTTCCGCAAGGTGCTGCACGCCTGGACAGAGTTCCTGGACAGCCCCGACTCGCGCTACGTGCTCAACGACGGCCCCGGCGGCTGGTTCAGCCCGGCGGCCCGCACGCAGATCCAGCTGGACGAGTTCCAGACCGATCCGGACGCTCCCTATCTCGGTTTCACCAGCTGGAACGACTTCTTCATCCGCGAGTTCAAACCGGGCATGCGGCCGGTGGCGAGCCCCGATGACGACCGGGTCATCGTGAGCGCCTGCGAGTCGGCGCCGTACGCGATCCAGACCGGCGTGCGAGAACAGGACACCTTCTGGCTCAAGGGCCAGCCGTACTCGCTGCGCCAGATGCTGCAGGGCAACTACGTCGAGGAGTTCGTCGGCGGCACCGTCTATCAGGCGTTCCTGAGTGCGGACAAGTACCACCGCTGGCACAGCCCGGTCTCCGGCACGATCCGCCGGCTGGTGCAGATCCCGGGCACCTACTACGCCGAGGCCGCGTCGGTCGGCTTCGACCCGGCCGGCCCGAACGATTCGCAGGGCTACATCGCGCACACCGCCACCCGGGCGCTGATGTTCATCGAGGCGGACAACCCGACGATCGGGCTGATGTGCGTGGTGGCCATCGGGATGGCGGAGGTGTCGTCCTGCCTGCTGGTCGGCCCGGACGACGAGCCGCTCACCGAGGGACAGCACGTGGACAAGGGCGATCAGATCGGCTACTTCCAGTTCGGCGGGTCCACCCACTGCCTGGTGTTCCGGCCGGACGTCATCGCCGAGTTCGCGGTGGGGGCGATACCGCAGGGGGTGTACGGCGAGAACTCTGCGAACGTCCCGGTGAACAGCTTCCTGGCCCGGACGAACTAGGCGCCGATCGAATGAACCAGCGGTTCGCAATCTTCAGATCGCTAGCCAGTCCGCGCCGCCGCAGTGCATAGCTCGAGAGGAGAGTGCGGCGGAGCGGGCTGCTGAGATTGCCGGCCCTCCGGGGCTCAGTTACCGTGCAAATACGGGCAACCATGCTCAGGCGCAGCCGGGTTCTAACCTAGCGGGTAGATCCCGGCTCGGCGCCATGCAGAGACCACTTCGCGGTTGACAATTCTTCTCTATTCTGTAGTCTTTCAGATTACAGAGTAGAGAGGATGGTTGATGATGCCGGCTAGACCGCCAGCTCAGCGCACCATCGAAATTGACCTCGAAGTTTGGGAGGCACTGCAAGCTATGGCGAAGCCTTTCGTCGACAAGAGCCCCAACGATGTGCTTCGGCGACTTGTTTTGGATGGAGCGATGAAGTCACTGATGTCAGCCAAACCCGCGCGCAACCCAGGCGCTCTGCTGCCGGCGATCGAGCAGGGGTCAATCAGGCCCGGTGACCAGCTCATATGTGAGCAGCCGCGCCGCAAGCGAACTTTCCGGGCCGAGGTGACATCCGACGGATGGATCCGGGTTACGGAGCCGGACGTTGGCGAGTTCGCCAAGCCGTCCCCGGCTCTGACCGCGTGCACTGGCGCAGCCATCAATGGTTGGGGGTATTGGATGCACGAACGAACTCGCCGGCCGCTGCAGACCTTCCGCGATTAGTTGCGGGCAAGTCGCAGGTTCAACAAGACGTCTCGAGCCTCACGCATGTCGTCCATAAGGCTCTTGGTGAGGCCTGGCGTCTTCTTTGTGACCAAGCGATCCGTCTCCTCGATCAGGCCGTCCGACTCCTCCCCCCCGGCACTTCGGCATACCCAGTCGAGCCGATCGAACTCGTCCCCCATGTCCTCGGGATGCGGTATGGCGAGGCGTGAAATCTCCGACGGGACGAGTTCCAGGACACCGCCGCCGAAGCTACGTCCTTCGATCTCCGCGGTGAGCAGCGTCAGGGAGTTGTGGAACGCTGCAGCAAAAGCTCTTGCGGTTAGTTGAGTCTCCGGCAGGAGCCGCCCTCGATAGATCGTATCCGTCGTCAGCACGCCCGCGTCGTTGACGACAACTCTGGGGAACAGGTGAGAGCGCTTGGCCATCATCAGAACGCCAGGCGCAACTACCGGAACCTGGTACCAGGGAGTCCGGATGCTGCACTTGTAGCGGAGATGCAGCTCCTGTGCCTCACCGAGCTGGAGGTACGAGCGCGGCTTCTCGCGCTTGAGCGGGTCGGCGGCCGAGACTGCGAAGTCGAGCAAATGGGCTGGATGGCTGTGCGCTGCGAGAAGCTTATGATCTTCCGCCGTATAGATCAGCCCCGCTGCGTGGCGGGTGCGGGGGAGCAGCGGCCGAGCCCATTCGCGTAAGTCGTACTCGTCGAGGGTCCTGTCAGCCACACAGAAATACGTGTTGGCGCCGGTGACGGTAGCGACTTCGAACTTTGCAACCCCTCCCAGCAGGCCCACGGACTCGAGCGCCAGCACGGACTCGATCTGCGCAACCAGTTCGGGAGTAAGCAAGTAGCGGGTCCAGGTCTTGTGCTCGGCCATGACCTGGTGGGTCCATTCTCGCATTCCGTACTCGCCGTGCTTCCGCATGCGCAGCCTCCGGGTCGGCTCGTCGCCTTCGGCCAGCACGCGACCACTCAAGATCACGACCTCTTGAAGCACGCCAGGAAATGATCCCGGAGGAAAGAGGTCGACGTGCAACTCGTGGACGTGATCGACGATCCACTCACGCACGTGGTGACCCGATACGCCTGTGAAGCACTCGGCCGGCACGATGAACGCGAAGGCCCCGCCGGGGCGCAGCGCGGCAACCGCCGAGACCAGGATCGGAAGCCAGAGGTTCGACACGCCTTTGAACAAGACGCCGGTACGTTCGCCGATCACGGCGGTATGGGTTGCCTCGGACGAATCGACGAACTGGAAGCGAACAAATGGTGGATTTCCGACGGCGGCGTCATAAGGCTCATGTGTAGCGGTGGCCCAGGCCAAGGCGCTGCCTTCGACGACCGCGCCGGGCAGCTCCGAGTTGGCAAGAACTGATCGGCAGGCACCCGCCTCGGTGTCGACGATCTCAATCGCGGTCATCCAGCTGACGCGCTCCCCGAGCGGGTGACGAGCGATACCGGCGACGAAGGCGCCGTCACCGGCGCTTGGCTCGAGCAGCCGGATCGGGCCCTCGGTGGTCAACAGGGATTGGACTCGGTCGAGGCACACCCGGACAAGCGATTGCGGGGAATAGAAACCGCCACGGAGCTTCGCGGGGGAGACCTCCACGGCCATCTTCAAGCAGCCTCAACTCCGCTCAACCTGTCGCGTCAGAACAATGGCAGCATATGGAAGAGCCATGCTCTCACTCGGTACCGACACGGCAGCTTCCCGCAGGGCGCGGCGCGCCTCCAACCACTTAGCCGGCGTGATCGCCAAAGTGCCTCTTCGTGAAAATTCGCTTCGTCACGCAGCCGTACGCGGACGGCACCGATCTGCGGGACTTCCTCCAAGCCGTTGCAGCCGATCCCAAGCTCGATCTGCTGCGGATCATCGTCGCTTGGGCCAAGCGCAGCGGGCTCAGCCGAGCGGCCGCTGACCTGAAGTCGATCCGCGACCGGGGCGGTCAGGTGCTCGCGGTCGTCGGGGTCAGCGAGGGCGGCGCGACCGAGCAGGGGCTCAAGGCGCTGCTCGATCAGGCGGACGACGCGCGAATCTTCCATGATCGGGATCGCACGTTTCACCCGAAGGTGTACCTGGCCGAATCGGATGCCCACGCGCTCCTGCTCGTCGGCTCGCACAATCTCACGGCTGGCGGCATGGCGTGGAATTACGAGGCCGGCATCTGGGTGACCCTCGATCGCTCGCAGTCTGACGACGAACAGGTTCGCAACGACGTCGTTTCCTACTTCGAGCGACTCCGGAACGACACTGCTGTATGCCTGCCGCTCGACAGCCCGAACCTGGCGAGGATCTTGGCTGACAGCACGCTCGTCATTCAGAACGAGGACGCGAGGTCGTCGGCCAAGTCGCCGGAGCCTGACGCGCCGGAGGACTCGGACAGCGCCGAGACGAGTGGCGACGGAGCGAACACGCCGACTGCGCTCGTCTTCGGCAAGAGCAAGGAGAAGAAGCGTAGGGCGCCCACGATCACCAAGCCGCCGAAGAAGGCACCGCCGCGCAAGACGGCGCCGGTCACCGGTGGCCTGCCCGGTGCGCCGAGCGCCCTGACCGTGGTCAAGCGGTGGTTCAAGGTGATGGACGGGACCGCGGCCCAACACCCGCCGGGCCCGAACTCGAAGCGCACCGGAAACCTGCGCCTGTCGCAAGGGCCGTTCGCGATCGACCACAAGATCTATTTTCGCGAGGTCTTCTTCGCCGGCCTGGACTGGCGGCCCCAGGCCAAGCGCCAGTCCACCGAGGAGCTGTGGGTGTCGATGCAGACGGTCATCACGGGTGATTACCTGGGCGACGTCAACATCCGCATCTCGCACAACCCGGGTCGCATCTCCAGCCAAGGCAACGTTCCCACCGTGCTGCACTGGGGCGACCTCGCAGCTCGGCTGCGAGCCAACAGCTGCATCGGCCTGACCGTGACGCTCGAGCGCGGTGAGGACGATCGCTTCGCCCTCACGATCGCTGACGCGCCGACGGGCCCCTTCGCGTACTGAGGACGTCCCGGCAACTGTTTCGGAGCACGCGACCTGGCCGCACAGCCTCGAAGGAGCCCGGTACGTGTCGGCGGGCGCAAGCCCGTCCGTGGCGGCGAAGGACAGCTGGCCGGCCGGTCCAGGATCCCTGGCTCAGATGTCGTAGTACAGGTCGAACTCGTACGGGTGCGGCCGCAGCCGTACCGGGTCGATCTCGTTGGCGCGCTTGTAGTCGATCCAGGACTCGATCAGGTCGGCGGTGAACACCCCGCCCTCCTGCAGGTACTCGTTGTCGGCTTCCAGGTGGTCGAGCACCTGATCCAGCGAACCGGGCACCTGCGGGATCGAGGCGGCCTCGTCCGGCGGGAGTTCGTAGAGGTCCTTGTCGATCGGCTCGGCCGGTTCGATCTTGTTGCGGATGCCGTCCAGGCCGGCCATCAGCATCGCGGAGAAGGCCAGGTACGGGTTGGCCGACGGGTCCGGCACCCGGAACTCGATCCGCTTGGCCTTGGCGCTGGTGCCGGTGATCGGCACCCGGATGCAGGCGGAGCGGTTGCCGGCCGAGTAGACCAGGTTGACCGGCGCCTCGTAGCCCGGCACCAGCCGGTGGTAGGAGTTCACGGTCGGGTTGGTGAAGGCCAGCAGCGACGGGGCGTGGTGCAGCAGCCCGCCGATGTAGTAGCGCGCGATGTCGGACAGCCCGGCGTAGCCGGTCTCGTCGTAGAACAGCGGCTCGCCGTCCTTCCACAGCGACTGGTGGCAGTGCATGCCGGAGCCGTTGTCGCCGAACAGCGGCTTGGGCATGAAGGTGGCGGACTTGCCGTTGGCGTGCGCGACGTTCTTGACGATGTACTTGAACTTGAGGATGTCGTCGGCGGCATGCGCCAGCGTGTTGAACCGGTAGTTGATCTCCGCCTGGCCCGCGGTGCCCACCTCGTGGTGCGAACGCTCCACCTCCAGGCCGGCGGCGATCAGCGCGGCCGACATCTCATCGCGCAGGTCGGCGTAGTGGTCGTACGGGGTGACCGGGAAGTAGCCGCCCTTGACCCGGGTCTTGTAGCCGAGGTTGCCGCCCTCCTCGACCCGTCCGGTGTTCCACGACCCCTCGATCGAATCGACGACGTAGGACGAGCCGTTGATCGCCGAGTGGTAGCGGACGTCGTCGAAGACGTAGAACTCCGCCTCCGGGCCGAAGTACGCGGTGTCGGCGATGCCCGAGCTGACCAGGTACTCCTCGGCCTTCGCGGCCACCCCGCGCGGGTCCCGCTCGTACGGCTCGCCGGTACGCGGCTCGACGATGGAGAAGTTGAGGTTCAGCGTCTTGGCGGCCCGGAACGGATCCAGGTACGCGGTGGCCGGGTCGGGCAGCAGCTTCAGGTCCGACTTGTGGATGGCGGCGAAGCCGCGGATCGAGGAGCCGTCGAAGAGCAGCCCGTCGGTGAACGCGGCGGCGGTGAAGCCGCTGGCCGGCACGTTGAAATGCTGCTGCACCCCGGGCAGGTCGGTGAACCGGACATCGACGAATTCGACGCCTTCGTTGGCGATGAAGCTGAGAATCTCGTCGGGGCTACTGAACATCTCACGATCCTTCGGTTGGCCTCTGGTGGGAGTGCTTCGTCGCACATGAGGTGGGGCCACGGTATGGCGTGGCGATTGCTGGCCGGTGTCTCCGCTGTTTCCGCCACGTTACCGAGCGGTGGTTCAGTTCCGCGTGTCGAGAACGTGCCGAGAACGTGCCGAGAACGTGTCGAGGCGTGCCGGGGCCGTGGCACCCGGGGGCGTGTTCGCAGACGCCGGGTCAGTGCCGGATGACCGCGGTCGCGGTCGAGACGCCGGGTCAGTGCCGGATGACCGCGGTCGCGGTCACCCGGTCGTGCAGCCCGCGCAGGTCGTTGTCCACCAGCAGCGCCGGCACCAGCAGGGCGAGCAGGGCGGTCCGGACCAGCGCCCGTACCGGACCGACGGCAAGCCGGGCGTCCACCCGGATCACCCGCAGCCCGGTCAGGTACATGCCGAGGGTGCGGCCGAGCAGCAACAGCCCGATCAGGTAGTCCGCGGCCCACGGCAGCACGCTCCACTGACCGGGCGCGCCGTGTACGAACAGCGCCGCGACCAGCCCGGCGGCGGCCAGGTCGATGAAGAAGGCCAGCAGCCGGCGGCCGAACGGCGCCAGCGAGCCGGGGCCGTCGGCCGGCAGCCCGAGCCGGGCGCCGCGAGGCTGCTGGCCGCGGTGCTCGGGAGCCGTCGGGCGGTTCAATCACTCACTCCGCGCGGCTCGAACACTGACTCGGGTTCATC
>DASUAC010000314.1:0-2644 GCA_035763985.1 Jatrophihabitans sp.
CCAGCCGGCGGGAGGCCCAGCCGGCGGGAGGCCCAGCCGGCGGTGGCTGGTCAGCCGCCGGCCCCCGACGGCACGATGAGCACCTCGGCAGCGGCCGGTACCGGCGTGCCGAGCCCGCTCAGCCGCCGGGCGTCCTCGCCGTCGACGTAGACGTTGACGTAGCGGCGCAGCTCGCCGCGCTCGTCCAGGATCCGGCGGCCGAGTCCCGGGCAGCTCGTGCCGAGCGTGCTCAGCACGTCGGCCAGCGATGCGCCGTCGGCGTGCTCCACCGGCACCGACGGCGCACCGTCGGTGTATTGGCGCAGCGCGCCGGGCACCCCGACCCGGCACATCAGCCGGCCTGCCGGTCCATGGCCGGGACCGTGCCCATCAGCCGGTCCGTTGCCGGGACCGTGCCCATCGGCCGGTCCATGGCCGGGACCGTGCCCATCAGCCGACCGGCCCGTCCACCACGGCGGCCCGCACGCACAACACGCTCGGAAGGTGGCCGGCCACCTGGTTCCAGGAATCGCCCTCGTCCCCGCTGGCGTAGACCTCACCGTTGCGGGTGCCGAAGTAGATGCCCGCCGGGTCGGCGTTGTCGGCACACATCGCATCCCGCAGCACGATGTCGTAGTACTGCTGCTGCGGCAGGCCCGCCGTCAACGGCGACCAGGTCTTGCCGGCGTCCTCGGTGCGGTACACCCGGCAGGCCCGGTCCGGTGGCAACCGCTCCCCGTCGGCAACAAGCGGCCAGTTGTAGGCGACCCCCGGCCGGCTCGGATGGCTGACCATGGCGAAGCCGAAGTCGGTGGGCAACGTGTCGGCGATCGAGTCCCAGTTCCGGCCGCCGTCGTCGCTGCGGTACACGCCGTGGTGGTTCTGCAGGTAGAACCGATCCGGGTCGCCGCTGTCCCGGGCGACCTTGTGCACGCACTGGCCGAACTCCGGCCACGGATCGGGCAGGAAGTACGCCTTGACCCCGGTGTTGGAGGCCGTCCAGCTCCGGCCGCCGTCCTCGGTGCGGTAGACGCCGCCGGTCGACATCGCGACGGTGAGCCGGTCCGGGTCGGTCGGGTGCGGCAGCACGGTGTGGATCGCCTGGCCGCCGTAGCCGGCATGCCACAGCGGCCGGTGCGGGTGGTCCCAGAGCGCGCGGACCAGGCTGAAGTGCTCGCCGCCGTCCTCGGAACGCCAGAGCGCGCTCGGCTGCGAACCGGCCCAGACCACCGCCGGCTCGCATGGGGACGGGGCCAGTTGCCAGACCCGCTCCAGCGCGGTGTCGGTGTCGGCCGGAAACGCCAGCGAGCCGCCGTCCGGCTCCTGCCAGGACCGGCCGAGGTCGTCGCTGGTGAAGACCGACGGACCCCAGTGCTCGCTGGCCGCCGACACCAGCAACCGCTGGTTGCGTGGATCGACGGCGACCGCGTACACCGCGTTCATCAGGAACATCGGATCGGACAGCTGCCAGCTGCGCCGGTCCTGGCTGTGCGCCAGGAACAGGCCCTTGACGGTGCCGATCGCAAGCAGATGGTTGCTCATCGCGGACAGCCTGGCACATGCCACTGACAACTGCCAGGGCCGAGGGCCACCCGGGCGGCACCGACCGGACCGCCGGCTTGGCAGATCGGGCAAACCGGCGAGACGATCAGGCCGAGACGATCAGACGATCGGGAGGCCGCGCCGTTCGGATCGCTGCCATCTAGGCAGAGCCTCCTTACCTCCTGGAAAGGAAGCGAGGAACCATGCGGTACGGAATTGTGGGAACGGGTTTCGTACCTCCCAGCCACGATCGCCAGCAACGAAGCCATCGGCGAGCGCACCGGCGTCGCGGCAAGCACCGGCCGGCTACCCGCGCGAGGCCGAGCGAATCTGCCGCGAGTACGAGGGTATTGCTGATCGCCGATGAGGTGATCACCGGCCTCGGCCGCACCGGCAGCTGGTTCGGCTGCGACGCCGAGGACGTCCGGCCGGACCTGCCGGCGTCAGCACCACCGAACTGGACCGGCTGGTCGAGTTGTTCGCCGCCGCGCTGGATTCGCTGCTCGGTCAATCCGTCGAGTTCCTGGACCGCCTCACCGAAAAGACCATCCGACCGGCTGCCCAGCCACTAGCATCTCCGGTCTCGGCTGCTTGCTCTGGCCAGCCGACACGGTGCCCGGCGCTCCCCCCGCGCCGGGCATCGTGCTGTGTCTGCAAGGGGTTTGCCGTCGGGATCCGGCCGGGCGGTGGGCGCGCCCGTGGTGCGCCTAACGACCGATGATCGACCCTTGCGCATAGCACCCTCAAGGTGCATGCTTTAGGCACTCGCCTATAAAGCCTTATAACCCTTATGTACGGATGATTCGGGCAGTAGTCCGAGTTGCCGTGCACCCCGCCATGCTCCCCGACAAGGGACGGCGAAGCCCTGCTGCCACAGCGCTGCACTGACGCGTGCGCGAGCGGCGTGGGCTGCCGCCGTTCCTGATAAGCGTTTAGCCGGCCGCGGTGGCCGGCTAACGGCCCTTGACCCCCGAAGGGAGGGAAATCATGAAGAAGATGTCCATCCGCAAGGCCGGCACCATCCGGCTCACCACCGTCTGCGCGTCGTACTACGCCTGCGTGTAGCGATGCAGATCGGGGGTTGGGCCGCACCGACGTGCGGGCCAACCCACTGGTGGACGCA
>DASUAC010000315.1:0-13443 GCA_035763985.1 Jatrophihabitans sp.
AGCGGGTGCGCGAGCACGGCTACCTGGCGGCGCGCGAGTTCACCCGCGAGCTGGACGAGACCGACGTTCCGGATCCGCGGGTTTCGGAGTCGGAGCTGGACGCGGCGCTGGCCGCGCTGGACCCGGCGGTCCGGGCGGCGCTCGTCGAATCGATCCGGCGGGCCCGGCTGGTGCACGAGGCGCAGCGCCGGCCGGACCACACGGTGCAGGTGGTGGCCGGCGGCACGGTCACCGAGCGCTGGCTGCCGGTGGACCGGGTCGGGCTGTACGTACCCGGCGGGCTGGCGGTCTACCCGTCCTCGGTGGTGATGAACGTGGTGCCGGCCCAAGCCGCCGGGGTGCCGTCGCTGGTGGTGTGCTCGCCACCGCAGCGGGATTTCGGCGGCCGGCCGCATCCGACCATCCTGGCCGCCTGCGCGCTGCTCGGGGTGTCCGAGGTCTACGCCGTCGGCGGCGCCCAGGCCATCGCACTGCTCGCCTACGGCGACGCCGAGCTCGACCTGGAACCGGTGGACGTGATCACCGGCCCGGGCAACATCTACGTCGCCGCCGCCAAACGGCTGCTGCGCGGGGTGGTCGGCATCGACGCCGAGGCCGGCCCGACCGAGATCGCGATCCTGGCCGACGCCACCGCCGACCCGGTGCACGTGGCAGCCGATCTGATCAGCCAGGCCGAGCACGACCCGTCCGCCGCCTCGGTGCTGGTCACCGACTCCGTCGAGCTGGCCGACGCGGTGGACGTCGAGGTGCGCCGGCAGATCGGTGCGACCAAGCACACCGAACGGGTGACCGCCGCGCTGACCGGCCCGCAGTCGGCCACCGTGCTGGTCGCCGACCTCAGCCAGGGGCTGGCGGTGGTCAACGCCTACGCCGCCGAGCACCTGGAGGTGATCACCGCCGATGCCGAGGGCTGGGCGGAGCAGGTCCGGCACGCCGGTTGCGTCTTCGTCGGCCCGCACTCGCCGGTGTCGCTGGGGGACTACTGCGCCGGGTCCAACCACGTGCTGCCCACCGGCGGCACCGCCCGGCACGCGTCCGGGCTGAGCGTGCAGTCGTTCCTGCGTGGCGTGCACGTCGTCCGGTACGACCAGGCCGCGCTGGCCGAGGTCGCCGCGAAGGTGATCGCGCTGGCCGAGGCCGAGGACCTGCCGGCGCACGGCGCGGCGATCGCCGTCCGGCTGGCCTCCGGATCCGGGGCGCACGCCGAAGCGCAGGCGGACCTGCCCCGGTCATGAGCCAGACAGCCGCCTTCGCCGGGCTGCCGATCCGGGACGAGCTGCGCGACCAGGTGCCCTACGGCGCGCCCCAATTGGACGTGCCGGTCAAGCTGAACACCAACGAGAACCCGTACCCGCCGTCGGCCGCGGTGGTCGGCGACATCGCGGCCGCGGTGGCCGGGGCGGCGGCCGAGCTGAACCGCTACCCGGACCGGGAATGCCTGGCGTTGCGGGAGGATCTGGCCCGTTACCTGTCCGCCGACACCGGCGTGGCGCTGACCGCGGCCCAGCTGTGGCCGGCCAACGGTTCGAACGAGATCATGCAGCAGCTGCTGCAGGCTTTCGGCGGCCCGGGACGGACGGCGCTGTCGTTCGCGCCCACCTATTCGATGTATCCGGAGTACGCCCGCAACACCCACACCCGGTGGCTGACCGGCGCCCGTGCCGAGGATTTCGGCTTGGACCTGGCCGCCGCGGCGCGGCTGATCGAACAGGTGCGGCCGGACGTGCTGTTCCTGGCCTCGCCGAACAACCCGACCGGCACCGCCGCCTCGCTGGAGGAGATCCGGACGCTGGTGGACCTGGCGCCCGGCATGGTGGTGGTGGACGAGGCCTACGCCGAGTTCCGGCGGGCCGGCGTGCCCAGTGCCTGCGCGTTGCTGGCCGGCCGGCCGCGGCTGGTGGTGACCCGGACCATGAGCAAGGCCTTCGCGCTGGCCGGCGGCCGGCTCGGTTACCTTGCCGCGGACCCGGCGGTGGTGGATGCGGTACGGATCGTCCGGCTGCCCTACCACCTGTCCGCGGTCAGCCAGGCCACCGCGCGGGCGGCGCTGGCGCACGGCGGCGAGCTGCTGGCGGCGGTGGGCAGGCTGCGCGACGAGCGCGACGCGACCGTACGCTGGCTGCGCGAGGCAGGCCTGCAGGTGGCCGACTCCGATGCGAACTTCGTGCTGTTCGGTACGTTCGCCGATCGGCACGCGGTATGGCAGGGTCTGCTCGACCACGGCGTGCTGATCCGGGAGACCGGGCCGGACGGCTGGTTGCGGGTGTCGGTCGGCACGGCCGAGGAGATGCGGGCCTTCCGGCACGCGTTGCAGCAGGTGATGGGAGGGCCGAACACATGAGCGTTCGCGCGAGGAGCCAGGGGAATACATGAGCAGGATCGGGCGCGTCGAGCGGCAGACCGCCGAGACCAAGGTGCTGGTGGCCATCGACCTCGACGGCAGCGGCCACACCGAGGTGGACACCGGCGTCGGGTTCTTCGACCACATGCTCAGTGCGTTCGGCAAGCACGGCCTGTTCGATCTCACGGTGGCGGTGCAGGGCGATCTGCACATCGACGCGCACCATTCGGTGGAGGACGCCGCGATCGCGCTCGGCCAGGCGTTCGCCGAGGCGGCCGGCGACAAGGCCGGGCTGCGCCGGTTCGGTGACGCGGTGATCCCGATGGACGAGGCGCTGGTCTCGGCGGCGGTGGATCTGTCCGGCCGGCCGTACCTGGTGCACACCGAACCGGACGGTGCGCCGCCGTACCTGATCGGCCGGGACACCGCCTACGCCACCACGCTGACCCGGCACGTCTTCGAGTCGTTCACCCAGCACGCCCGGCTGGCGCTGCACGTGACCGTGCACGCCGGCCGGGACTGGCACCACATCATCGAGGCGCAGTACAAGGCGGTGGCCCGGGCGTTGCGGGCGGCCTGCGAACTGGATCCCCGCCAGCAGGGCGTGCCCTCGACCAAGGGTGTGCTGTAGCGCCTTGCCTGGGGAACAACCGCGTGTCGTGGTGCTCGACTACGGCTCGGGCAACGTCCGGTCGGCGGTACGGGCGCTGCGGCGGGCCGGCGCGGAGGTGGAGCTGACCGCGGAGCCGGCCGCCGTGATCGGCGCGGACGGCTTGGTGGTGCCGGGCGTCGGCGCGTTCGCGGCCTGCATGGCGGGCTTGGCCGCGGTGTCGGCGCGTCAGGTGCTGGACGAGCGCCGGGCGGCCGGACGTCCCACCCTGGGGATCTGCGTGGGCATGCAGGTGCTGTTCGCCGAGGGCGCCGAGCACGGCACGCACACGCCGGGGCTGGCCGCGCTGCCCGGCGTGGTGGCCCGGCTGGACGCCCCGGTGGTGCCGCACATGGGCTGGAATACCGTTTCCGCACCGGAGGATTCGGCGTTGTTCGCGGGCATCGGTGACTGCCGGTTCTACTTCGTGCACTCCTACGCGGTGGCCGCGCCGGTGGAGCTGGCCGGTTACCGGGTGACCACCGCCGAGCACGGCACGCGGTTCGTCGCGGCGGTGGAGTCGCCGCTGCTGTCGGCCACCCAGTTCCATCCGGAGAAGTCCGGCGCGGCCGGCATCCAGTTGCTGCGGAACTGGCTGACCATGCTGCCGGGGTCCGATTCCGCGAGCCGGGACCGTGCCTCGTGAGCAGGCGCGAGCCGGGACCGTGCCTCGTGAGCCGGGAATGTGCTTCGTGGGCAAGGGATTTGCCTCGTGAGTAAGGAACGAGCCCAGCGCCGGGCGCTGCGCGAGCAGGCCGCCGCACAGCGGCTGCTGGCCGAGCAGGCGAACCGGGAGCGGACGGCGGCCCGGGCTCGCCGGCGGGCGCTGCTCGGGAGGCTGTTCGGCCGCCGCCCGGCGGCGCCCGCCAACGCACGGCGCAAGGAGATCCGGGCCACCATCGGCTCGGTGCTGCTGGTCGTGGTGGTGCTGGCCTACCTGCTCAGCCGGTCGCTGACGATCGTGATCGGCGTGCTGCTGATCGCGGTGATCGTGGTGCCGGCGCTGGTCATCATGCTGTTCGATCGGAGTCGTCGATGAGCCTGCAGTTGCTGCCCGCGGTGGACGTGGCCGGTGGTACCGCGGTCCGGCTGGTGCAGGGCGCGGCCGGCACCGAGACCAGCTACGGCAGCCCGCTGGAGGCGGCGCTGGCCTGGCAGCGCGGTGGCGCCGAGTGGGTGCACCTGGTCGACCTGGACGCCGCGTTCGGCCGTGGCAGCAACGCAGAACTGCTCGCCGAGGTGGTCCGGCGGCTGGACCTGCAGGTCGAGCTGTCCGGCGGCATCCGGGACGACTAGTCGCTGGCCGCGGCGTTGGCTACCGGCTGCACCCGGGTCAACCTGGGCACCGCCGCGCTGGAACGGCCGGACTGGGTGCGGGCCGCGATCGCCGAGCACGGCGACCGGATCGCGGTCGGGCTGGACGTACGCGGCCGGACGCTGGCCGCCCGCGGCTGGACCACCGAGGGCGGCGACCTGTACGAGACGCTGGCCCGGCTGGACGCCGACGGCTGCGCCCGGTACGTGGTGACCGACGTGCACCGGGACGGCACCCTGACCGGCCCGAACACCGAGCTGCTGCGCAGCGTGTGCGCGGCCACCGACCGTCCGGTGGTGGCCTCCGGCGGGGTGTCGTCGCTGGCCGACCTGCATACGCTGGCCGGGCTGACCGAGATCGGGGTGGAGGGCGCCATCGTCGGAAAGGCTTTGTACGCCGGGGCATTCACCATCGAAGAAGCACTCGAGGCGGTCGCGAAGTGACGTTAGCCGTGCGGGTGATTCCCTGCCTGGACGTGGACGCGGGCCGGGTGGTCAAGGGCGTCAACTTCACCGGCCTGCGCGATGCCGGCGACCCGGTCGAGCTTGCCCGCCGGTACGACGCCGAGGGCGCCGACGAGCTGACCTTCCTGGACATCACCGCGTCCTCGGCCGGCCGGGAGACCACGTACGAGATCGTCCGGCGCACCGCGGAACAGGTGTTCATCCCGCTCACCGTGGGCGGCGGGGTCCGGTCGGTGGCCGACGTGGACGCGCTGCTGCGGGCCGGTGCGGACAAGGTCGGGGTGAACACCGCCGCGATCGGCAGGCCGGAGCTGATCAGCGAGATCGCCGAGCGGTTCGGCTCGCAGGTGCTGGTGCTATCGGTGGACGCCCGCCGGCTGCTGGACGCCGGTCCCGGGGTGTCCCGGTTCGAGGTGACCACGCACGGCGGACGGCAGGGCACCGGCATCGACGCGATCCGGTGGGCGGCGCAGGCCGCCGAGCTGGGCGCGGGGGAGATCCTGCTCAACTCGATGGACGCCGACGGCACGCAGGACGGCTTCGACCTGGAGCTGATCAAGCAGGTACGTGCCGCGGTCTCGGTGCCGGTGATCGCCAGCGGCGGGGCCGGCGCGGTCGAGCACTTCCCGCCCGCCGTCCGGGCCGGCGCGGACGCGGTGCTCGCCGCCAGCGTCTTCCACTACGGAACCCTCAGCATCGGCGACGTCAAACGCGGCCTGGCCGAGGCCGGCCTGCCCGTCCGCTGAGCTAACTATGCCGACCTGTCGGCCGTAACAGGGATTGCCGAGCTAGTTCACTCCAGCTGTGGTCCAATGCCTGGTAGCACCACGAGGTGGATCAGGAAACGGGAGCGCAGTGAATCGCGTAGCGTCAGTTCAGTTGCATGGTTTATTTGGCTATGTTGATCATAGTATTAAATTCAGGTCGAACGCACCAACGATTTTGACCGGTCCTAATGGAGTGGGTAAGACCCACCTCTTCATCTTGCTGCGGGCTGCATTGCGACTGGACATCCGCGCTTTGATGAAAGTCCAATTTGCCAGCTTGACGGTAAATTTCACTGACCACAGTGAGCTTCGTCTCCAGCGTTACAAAAAAGAGGATAGCGACGAACAAGTCTTGCTCGTCCAAAGCTTTTCTCGCGGTATCCGCATTGGCGAGCCGATAGAAGTTGACCCTTCGTCGACGGATAGTGAAGACTCTCAGCTTCCACCTCATATCGAGGAGCTTCCGGATGGACGTTGGTTTGACTCGCGCCTTGGACATATAGTTTCTCGTGCGCAAATTGAGCGGCGTTACGGGCGACGACAACTTGACAAGCAAAACCCGATATTTTCGTCGAATCGATTTCTGCAAAATATGCTCAAGGGAGTTACCCCTATCCTTATTGACACCAAACGGCTTGATAGCCCATCAACGGCAAGGATGGATACTGCTTGGCGCAGCGAGCGCCGACCACTACCCAGTACCCTGCCTAGCCGAATCGCGGCCTCCAGGATCGAAGAATATACAGACCAAATCCGGTTGCAGATAGCAGAGGCGCGTCGAGACTCGGTGGCTGCCACTCAGAGCGCCGATTTGAGCTTCGCGATCCGGGCGCTAGCGGCGGCGAACGATCGTGTTGACGAAAATGATCTACGCGAAAAATATCGGCGCATAATCAACCAATTTGAAGAGTTGTCTAGTAATGCTTTGACAACTAGCGAAGAGCCACCGGACTTTCCTCCGAGAACGACGCCGACCATCCGGCGTATCTTGAATGTCTTTTTAGATGACTGGGAAAAACGCCTTAAACCATTGTTGCCTATTAATAAGAAAGTGGCTACTCTCAGGCGTATTCTAGACGAAAAATTTGCGATAACGGGCAAGACGACCAGAGTAACAAGCGACGGCCGCCTGATAATCCAAAGCATTAATGGCCCGGTGAGAGTAAGTTCGCTATCTTCGGGGGAACAGCATCTCATCGCCTTGTTCGCTCTCTTATTGTTTGCTGCCGAAGAAGGCTCCGTCGTGCTTATAGATGAACCCGAACTTTCTATGCATGCTGCTTGGAAGCACGCCTTTATCGCTGACATTATGGAAGTTTCGGATATAGCCCGCCTTCAAGTCGTAATGGCCACCCATTCGAGCGCGATAATTAATGGCCGTTGGGACTTGGTCGAGGAACTTACGGTTCCGGTTTCCTCCGAACCGCAGTCAGAGTCCAGCGTGGACGCGCTTAGCGAGGACGAAGATTTCCTTGAATAATCTAAATGATTATTCCCTTCAGAAATTTGATAGTGTGGCCGACCGCATAAGATTGCATAGACAGGGTGCCGTTGAGCAGGAGGTTCTTATTGTCGAGGGCGTGGATGACGTATTGACATTGCAACCTCTTTTGCCAGAGGCGGCCTTCTTTCCGGCTAATGGGCGGCCCAATGCTCTGAATTGTGCTCGCGATTTGATTAATGCGAAACTAAGCAAATTTGCATGTGTTGTCGACCGGGATTTTGACGACGATCCGCATCTAGACCTTGAAAGGGTCTTCCCGTATCTTTGCCAAGATTTGGAGTCCATGTTAATTGAGATTGGCTGTCTGGGAGATCTTCTTCCGCATTACGCATCTGCTGGAAAGCTCGTAGGCAAGGCTAGTGTTAAAGCGATGATAGCTGATCTTTGTATAAGCGCGTCCATTGTAGGCAATCTTCGTCGCGCAAATGCTGCTGAGAGGTGGGGTCTAGCCTTCGATCGGGTTGATTTGACCTCAAAAATTGATAAGCGTACTTTGATTTTGAATCTTCCCAGTTATTGCGCAGCTCTAATTTCGGTATCTGATTCTCGCGTCACGAGAGAACAACTCTTGCGGGCCGCGCAGGTTGAAACAGAACGCCTTGTATATTCCGGCAAGGACGTTATGGCCTTCGTTTCAGTGGCGCTTCGACGTAAGTACGGGTCGCTGTCAGGACAGGAATCGAGCGTTGAGGTCTTATGTCCCGCATTGCGCGCATGCGGTTCTTACAAAATTGCGAGTATCTCGTGGTTTGGAGAGCTAAAGGCAATACTTGCAGCGTAGGGCAACAGGCCAGTGCGGGCGGTCGGCATGCGAAACGGCCGGAATCGGGGATGATGGCCGGGTGACTGACGAGCGGGACCGGCACCCGACCCCGGGGGAGGTGCCCACCGAGCGGGACCCGCGGCAGACCCCGGGCATCGTGATCGCCGCGGTGGCCGCGGCCACCGTGGTGGTGCCGTTCCTGATCGTGTACGCGTTCCTGTTCATCGCCCGCGGGTTGTTCGTCGAGGTCGAACAACCCGACATCACCGGAAGCCGGCACGGCGAGGCGGTGGCCGGACTGGTCGCCCTCGCGTTCCTGGTGTTCGTGCTGTGGGGGATGCTGCGCATGCTCAACGGCGCCAACCGGGTGGTCTTCTGGATCGGCCAGCTGATCACGCTGGCCGGCTCGGTGGGGTTCGTGCTGGACTCCTCGTCCGGTGACCCGCAGGTGCCGGTGGTGACCGCGATCGCCGCGGCACTGGCCGTCGCGCTGTCGCTCACCCCGCCAGCCGGCCGCTGGGTCGCCTCCCGTGGCGGGGACCGCGAGCCGCCACCCCGCGGGAAGGGCAATAAGGCGTCCGACGGCGAATCGGACGCCGGCCTGTCGGTACTTACCTAATCGACAGCCCGGCAGGGGTAGCGCACAGGTTATTCACAGGCAAAGCTGAAGGCATGCCTATCCCGGTCAGAGATTCTGGTGGCATGTCGAGTTCTGTCTCCGCAACCCAGCCGGGCGCCGGTTCGCGCGCCAAGCGCAAGGTCCTGGTCGTCGACGACGAGGAGAACGTGGTTCACCTGGTCGCCTCGGCATTACGCTTCGACGGTTTCGAGACGGTGACCGCCGACAACGGCCACTCGGCGTTGGCCGCGGTGGCCGAGCACGACCCGGATCTGGTGGTGCTGGACGTGATGATGCCCGGGCTGGACGGGCACGCCGTGCTGCAGCACCTGCGGCAGGCCGGCTCGGTGGTTCCGGTGATCTTCCTGACCGCCCGGGACACCGCCAACGACCGGGTGGCCGGGCTGCGCTCCGGTGCCGACGACTACGTGGTCAAGCCTTTCAGCGTGGAGGAGCTGCTGGCCCGGGTGCACGCGGTGCTCCGGCGGACCCAGGCGGAGCAGGACAAGGACGGCGTGCTGCGGGTGGCCGACCTGGAACTGGACGAGAACAGCCACGAGGTGACCCGGGCCGGGCACGAGATTCACCTCACCGCCACCGAGTTCGAACTGCTGCGTTACCTGATGCGCAACGAGCGGGTGGTGCTGTCCAAGGCACAGATCCTCGACCGGGTCTGGAAGTACGACTTCCAGGGTCACTCCAACATCGTCGAGCTCTACATCGGTTACCTGCGGCGTAAGGTCGACATGGTGGACCCGAAGCTGATTCACACCGTCCGCGGCGCGGGCTACGTCATCAAGGCACCGCGCGGTTGAGTCTGCCCTTCAGCATCGACAACCCGGGGGGCGCCGAGCAGCCGACCGAATCACCTCGTCCGGGCAACCGGATGGTGCGCCGGCTGCTGCCGTGCACGCTGAGCGGCCGGCTGATGCTGGGCACGGTCGGCCTGGTCACCCTGTTGGTGGTGCTGGTCGCGGTGGCCACCTACACCCTGCTCGCGCCGTTCCTGGTCACCCGGCTGGACGAGCAACTCAGCTCGGTGGCGCAGGGGCAGAACATTGCGCGGTACATGAACTACGCCCTGCATCCGAACACTCCGTTCCCCGGCGCCCAGGACGTCTGGTTCACCGCCTTGGCCAATGACGGGACCACGGTGCTGTCGGTGCCGGACGACCTGCTGCTGCACCCGCTGGCGCTGACCACCGACGATCGCAGGCTGCTCGCCAGCCACCCGGACCAGTACCGGACGGTCACCACGACCGACGGGGTGGAGCTGCGGGTGCTTCCGGTCAGCGGGGTGTTCCGGGTGAACGACGTGGACGTGGTGGCGGTGGTCGGGCTGTCCATGCACGACGTGCACAGCACGCTCAGCCGGCTGGTGCGGCTGGAATTGATCCTCGGCATCGGCGCCATCGCGCTCGCCGCCGGCGTCACCGCCTGGGGCGTCCGGGTCGGCCTGCGACCGCTGCACCGGGTCACCCGGACCGCCCAGGAGGTCACCGCCGAACTCTCCGCGGACGGTTCCGGGCTGGACCGGCGGGTGCCGGTGGAGGGTGCGCCGATCGAGGTGGCACAGGTCGCCCTGTCGGTGAACACCCTTTTGCAGGCGGTGCAAACCGAGTTCTCCGCCCGGGTGGCGAGCGAGCAGCGGATGCGCCAGTTCCTGGCCGACGCCTCGCACGAACTGCGCACCCCGCTGACCTCCATCCGCGGTTACGCCGAGCTGTCCCGGCTGCAGTCGGCCTCGGGCGAGGCCGCCGACGACTCGATGCGCCGGATCGAACTCGAGGGCACCCGGATGTCCCGGCTGGTCGAGGATCTGCTGGTGCTGGCCCGCGGTGACCAGGACAGCATGCTGGAGGTCGCCGAGGTCTCGGTGGACGCGCTGATGGCGGAGGCGGCCACCGCGGTGCACGCCGCGCATCCGGAACGCGCCATCGAGGTGAGCCGCCCGACCGGGCTGGTCGTGCTGGGCGACTGGGACCAGTTGCTGCGGGTGCTGATCAACCTGACCACCAACGCCGCGGTGCACACGCCGGACGGCCCGATCCGGTTCAGCGCCGCGCCGTCCATGGTGAACGCCGGACCGGCCGGCCACGCGCCCGGGGTCGCGATGCAGGTCAGCGACACCGGACCGGGACTGCCGCCCGAGCAGGCGGTGCATGTGTTCGAGCGGTTCTGGCGGGCGGACAAGGCGCGCAGCCGCGCCAAGGGCGGCAGCGGGCTGGGCATGGCGATCGTCGCCCAGATCGTGCAGGCGCACGGCGGCTGGGTGCGGTTCGACTCCTCGGTCGAGCACGGCACCACGGTGACCGTGACGGTGCCGGCTCCGGTGTCGCCCTACCCCGACCAGGACTACCCACCGAGCCAAGCCGGGTACGAACCGCAAGCCGGGTACGAACCGCAAGCCGGGTACGCACCGCAAGCCGGGTACGCACCGCCGGGCGAGTACCAGCCGGCCGGATACCAGCCGCCTGGCTACCCGCCGCACGCGTACCCGCCGGGCGGGCAGGCCGAGCAGCCGCCGCCGTCCCCGCCGGTTCCGGTGTCTGGCCCGCCCGGCTCGACCCATCCGCCGGCCTGACCCGGCAACCAGCGGCCTGACCCGGGCTACCCCGGCCCGATCCGGCTCGGGGCGGACGCGGCCGGGCACCCCGCCGGCCGGCGCGGCAGAATTGAGCAATGGCCTCCGTCCCGGCAGCACGTCCCGCCAACTCCGAACTGGACCCGCGGATCGCGGCAAGGCTGAAGCGGGACCCGGCCGGCCTGGTCGCCGCGGTGATCCAGCAGCACGACACCAAGCAGGTGCTGATGGTGGGCTGGATGGACGAGCAGGCATTGCACCGGACGCTGACCACCGGCCGGGCCACCTACTGGTCCCGGTCCCGCCGGCAGTACTGGGTCAAGGGCGAGACGTCCGGGCACGTGCAGCGGGTGGTGTCGGTCGCGCTGGACTGTGACGGCGACGCGCTGCTGGTGCAGGTGGACCAGCACGGGGCCGCCTGCCACACCGGCGCCGGCAGTTGCTTCGAGGCCGGCGGCTTGCTCGCCACCGACCTCGCCACGGACCAAGCCACCGACCTCGGCACGGACCAAGCCGCCGACCTCGGCACGGACCAAGCCGCCGACCATGCCACCGACGAAGCCGGCCGGCAGCCGGCGGCCGGATGACCGGCGTCGACCGGGCGGCGCTGGCCGAGCTCGCCAAGACCCACCGGCTGGTGCCGATCACCCGTACTTTGTTTGCCGATTCCGAGACGCCGGTCGGCGTGTACCGCAAGCTGGCCGGCAACCGGCCGGGCACCTTCCTGCTGGAATCGGCCGAGCCGGGCGCGTCCTTCTCCCGCTGGTCGTTCGTCGGGGTACGGGCGCCGGCCGCGCTCACCGCCGACGGCGGCGCCGGCCGCTGGACCGGCACGCCACCAGCCGGACTGCTGCCGCAGGCGGGCGAGGACGCGGATCCGCTGCGGCTGCTGGCCGACGGCTGGCGGGCGATCCGGGCGCCGCGGCTGCCCGGTTTGCCGCCGCTGACCGGCGGGTTCGTCGGCTACCTGAGCTACGACGTGGTACGCAGGCTGGAGCCAATACCGGACATCGCGCCGGACGAGCTGAAGCTGCCGGAGCTGACCATGCTGCTGGTCACCGACCTGGCGGCGGTGGATCACCACAACTGCACGGTGACGCTGATCGCCAACGCGGTGCTGCACCCGCAGCTGACCGAGGCCGAGCTGGACCAGGTGTGGGCCGACGCGCAATCCCGGCTGGACGCGATGCAGGCCGACCTGGCCCGGCCGAGCGAATCCACCGTGGTGCCGAGCGTGCCGGTGCCGCCGAAGCCGGCCCGGTCCCGGACCGGGCCGGGTGAGTACCAGATCGCGGTCGAACGCTGCCTGGAGGCGATCCGGGCGGGTGAGGTGTTCCAGATCCTGCCCGGCCAGCGGTTCATCGCCGAGACCAGCGCGGACGCGTTCGACGTCTACCGGGCGCTGCGCACGCTCAACCCGTCGCCGTACCTGTACTACCTGCACTTCGACGATTTCGACATCGTCGGCTCCAGCCCGGAGGCGCTGGTGACGGTGGCCGACGGCACCGCCACCATCCACCCGATCGCCGGCACCCGGCCGCGCGGCGCGGCCCCGGTGACCGATGCCGCCCGGGGGGCCGAGTTGCTGGCCGACCCGCAGGAACGGGCCGAGCACATCATGCTGGTGGACCTGGCCCGCAACGACCTCGGCCGGGTCTGTGCGCCCGGCTCGGTGCGGGTGGTCGAGTTCGGCGTGCTGGAACGCTACAGCCACGTCTGGCACATCGTGTCCACGGTGTCCGGCGAGGTGGCGGCCGACCGGGATGCCTTCGACGTGTTCACTGCGGCGTTCCCGCACGGCACGGTGTCCGGTGCGCCGAAGGTGCGCGCGATGCAGCTGCTGGAGGAGATCGAGCCGGTGCGCCGCGGCATCTACGCCGGTGCGGTGGGCTACTTCGACCCGGCCGGCGACATGGATCTGGCCATCGCCATCCGGACCGCGGTGATCACCGGCGGGGTGGCCTACGTCCAGGCCGCGGCCGGCGTGGTCGCCGACTCGGTGCCGGCGAACGAGGAGGCCGAGACCCGGAACAAGGCCCGGGCGGTGCTGCAGGCGATCGCCACCGCGGAGACCCTGCGCGTCCGGCATGACGACGCCCGGCATGACAGTCCGGCATGACGGCGTCCGGCATGGCCACGGCTGAGCCGGCCCGCTCGCGGTCGGGGGAACGGCGCGAGCTGGCGGGCACCGTCCTGCTGGTGCTGCTCGGCGGCGCGTTGATCCTGCTGGCCGCCGGACGCGGCTGGGCTACCGCCGCGGTGCCCCGGCAGCCGCCGTTCCCGGACCTGCGGCTGAGCCTGACCGGACGCACCCTGTACCCGCCGCTGACCGGGCTGGCGGTGGTCGCGCTGAGCGCCGCGGTGCTGGCGCTGGTGCTGGGCGGCTGGCCGCGGCGGCTGGTCGGGGTGCTGATGCTGCTGCTGGCCGGTTGGTCCG
>DASUAC010000316.1:0-8873 GCA_035763985.1 Jatrophihabitans sp.
TCCGGGACGGGACGCTGCACGTCGGCGCGACGGCACGGTTGCGCGCGCTGCAGGCACACCCGCTGCTGCGCGCGCACGCGCCGGTGGTCGCGGAGGCTGCCGGGCTGGTCGGGCCCGTGCACGTGCGCAACCGGGCGACGCTCGGCGGCTCGTTGGCGCATGCCGACCCGGCGGCGGAGGTACCGGCCGCGTTGCTCGCGGCACAGGCGATGGCGCGCATCGTCGGATCGACCGGCGAGCGCACCTGCCCGGTGGACGAGCTGGTGGTCGGTGCGCACCGGACCGCGCTCGGCCCCGGTGAACTGATCGTGGCGGTCGAGCTGCCGCTCGCGACCGACCGGCTGGGCGGCGCTTTCCGCGAGTTCGCCGTGCGCACCGGAGATCTGCCGCTGATCGGGGTGGCCGGCCAGGTGCGCATCGGCAAGGACGGGCGATGCGTAGGCGCAACGGCGGTGGCATGCGGCGTGGCCGACCGGCCCCGCCCGCTCGCGGCACCGGAGGCCCTGTACGGCGCGGCGTCGCTGAGCGCGGCCGCGCTTCGGGACGTGGCCGCTGCCGTGGGGGCCGAGCTGGACCCCGTCAGCGATGTCCGCGCCGGCGCCGACTACCGGCGCGAGCTCACGCAGGTGCTCACGATCGAGGCGCTCGTGGCGGCGTGGCGCATGGCGGCCGGCTCATGATCGCGCCGCGCGCCGTCCAGCTCACCGTCAACGGCCGGCCCGTCGAGGTGGTCGTCGAGCCGCGCGAGCTGCTCGTCGACACCCTTCGCGACCGGCTGGGGCTCACCGGCGCACACCTCGGTTGCGGGCATGGCTCATGCGGTGCCTGCGCCGTCCTCCTCGACGGTGCGGGCGTGCGCGCATGCCTGGTCCTCACCGTGCAGCTCGAGGGAGCGGAGGTGACGACCGTGGAGGGCGTGGTGCCGGGCGGCGGCACCGGTAACGGACCGAGCGGTGGGGACGATCTGCACCCGGTGCAGGTCGCGCTGTCGCACTGCCACGGCCTGCAGTGCGGGTTCTGCACGCCGGGGGTCGTCCTGACCGCCGTCGAGCTGCTCGCCGAGCAACCGTGCCCCGACGAGCGCACCGTCCGGGAGCGGCTGGCCGGGCAGCTGTGTCGTTGCACCGGTTACGCCGGCATGGTCGAGGCCGTGCTGGCCGTTGCGGCCGAGACTGCGGGCAGCGACGGCGATGGCGATGGCTGAGCCCACGCTGCACCGCAAGGAGGATCGTCGCCTGCTCACCGGCAGGGGACGCTACCTGGCCGACCTCGTACGTCCCGGCACCGCGCACGTCGCGCTGCTGCGCAGCCCGGTGGCCCATGCCCGCATCAGGGGCATCGACGTCGCCGCGGCAGCCGGGCATCGGGGCGTTCTCGCGGTCGTGACCCAGGCCGACCTCGAGGGGCACGTGCAGCGGCTGCACCACCACCTGCCGATGATGCCCGAGCTGCGCCAGCTGCGCTGGCCGCTGCTGGCCGACGGGAAGGTGCGCTTCGTCGGCGAGCCCGTCGTAGCGGTCGTCGCCACGTCACGCGCGGTCGCCGAGGACGCCGCCGACCTCGTGCGGCTCGACCTCGAGCCGCTGCCGCCCCTCACGTCGATCGACGAGGCGCTCGCCGACGGTGCACCACTGGTGTACGACGACTGGACGGACAACGTCCTGCTGCGCCTGGAGATCGCGCACGGCGATGCCGCGTCGGCCATCGACGGTGGCACCCATCCGGTGCTGCGCCGGCGGATCGTCCATCACCGGGTCACCGGTGCGCCGTTGGAAGGCCATGGTGCGCTCGCGGATTACGATCCGGGCACCGGCCGGCTGACGTTGCACGCCTCCACGCAATCGCCGCACTTCCTGCGCACCGTCGTTGCGGAGGCGCTGGAGATGCCCGAGTCTCGGCTGCGAGTCGTGGCGCCCGAGATCGGGGGCGCGTTCGGCAACAAGGGCCACTATCTGCGCGAGGAGATCCTGATCGCCGCGCTCGCGCGGAGGCTGGACCGGCCGGTGGTCTGGTCCCAGGACCGCATCGAGGGCATGACCGCCGGCATCCACTCGCGGCAGCAGGTGCACGACATCGAGATCGCTCACCGGGCCGACGGGCGCATCATCGCGATGCGCGCCCAGCTGCGCGCCGACCTCGGGTCCGCCGAGCTGTATGCGCTCGGGATGGCCCCGGCGCTCGCGACCGCGGGCACGCTGCCGTCGGTATACGACATCCAGGACTATGCCTTCGTGGTCGAGGGGGTCGTCACCAACAAGGCGCCGAGCGGCGGCTACCGGGGATACGGCCAGCCGCAAGCGGTGCTCAGCATGGAACGGCTCGTCGACCTGTTGGCCGACCATCTCGGTCTCGATCCGATGGCCGTGCGCCGGGCCAACCTCATCCCCGACGGCGTCCGGCCGTACGTCACGGCCGGTGGTTCCCGGCTCGACGTCGGGCCGCTGTCAGAGCAGCTCGACGAGATGCTGGCTGCGTGCGGATACGACGAGCTGCGCGAGCGGCAGGCCGCCGAGCGCGCCGCCGGCCGGCTGGTCGGCATCGGCGTCGCCCAGATGGTCGAGACGACGGCCGCCAACCCGCACGCCCTGGCGGGGCAGTTCGGCGGCTACGAGATGGCGACCGTCACCGTGCACCCGGACGGGCACGTCAGCGCCACGGTGGGCACCACCTCCCACGGCCAAGGGCACGAGACGGTGTACGCCAAGCTGGTCGCCGACGCGCTCACCGTGTCGCCGGACGTCGTCGACGTCAGGGAGGGCGACACCGACGCCGTCGCGTACGGCGCGGGCACCTGGGGCAGTCGCTCGGCGGTCATGGGCGGCGGCGCGCTGCTGCTCGCCGCAGAGCGGGTACGGGCGAAGATGATCGCGTTCGCCGCCGACATGCTGCACGAGCCGACCGATGCGGTCACGCTCGTGGACGGTGCGTTCCGGGCCGGCGACGTGGCGCTGCCGCTGTCCATGGTGGCCAACTTCGCGACCCTGCACACGTTCGCCGCGCCGTCGGTCGAGCCCGGACTGTCCGCCTCGGCGGTCTTCGAGCCGGGCAACACCCAGGCATTCCCCGACGAGCAGGGCAAGCTCAATATGGCCGCCACTCACTCCAGCGGCGCAGGGCTCGCTCTGGTCGAGGTGGACGCCGCCACCGGTCGCGTCCAGGTGCGCGAGGCTACGATCCTGCACGACTGCGGCCGCATCATCGACCGGGTCATCGTCGAGGGGCAGATCCAGGGCGGGTTCGCCCAAGGGCTCGGGGCCGTCCTGCTCGAGGCCGTCGGGTACGGCCCGGACGGCGCTCCGCTCGTGCGGACGCTCCAGGACTACCCGATGCCGACCGCCCGCGAGGTGCCTGTCGTCAGGGTGCTGCACCAGGAGACGCCCTCGGTGCTGCCCGGGGGCTTTCGCGGCATGGGGGAGAGCGCGGCGATCCTGGCACCGGCGATGATCGCGGGCGCCGTCCACGACGCCCTGCGCCCGCTCGGCGTGCCGGTCGCCCAGTCCGACCTGCGCCCGCCGGCGGTGCGCGACCTGCTGCGGGCCGGCGGCGTCGGCCTGGACCTCGACGCGATTGCGCAGCGCGCCCTCGCCGGGCTGCCCGACTGATGCGGGCGCCCAGCACGGGGTGGGAGATGACGGCGGCGGGCACCGCACAACGCGGGCTGAAGCGGCCTGATCGCCCTACGGGGATGAGGGCTACAGCCGGTAAGCCTGGCCCATAGTGGTGTCAATATCCCTAGATCACTTAGCGTTCCCATAACAAACTAATGATCCCTCTGTACCTTAACCAGACATTTACCGCTGCGGCGCGTATGGTCTTAGCACGTTCGTCCGCCCGCTGCCGAGGCTCGGCAATCGGCCACCGGCACCGGACCGTCGATATTTCGCGCTGGCGACACGCTGTCCGAAGATCGGCTCCCGGTCTCGCGCAGAGGGTTGGTGAACGTCTTTGCCCTTAGCTCAATAACTTCAGCTTCCTGCTCGGCGAAGACGGTAGGTCGGATGACGGTGGATCAGGCGGTCAAGCAAACCGCTGCCAAGGTTCCGCGCTCGCGCACCGGGATATCCAGCAACCGGGACTTCATGAAGCTGTGGGCCGGCGAAACCGTATCCCTCATCGGCACTCAGATCACGCAGTTCGCGCTGCCGCTGGTGGCCATCCTGACCTTGCAGGCCAGCGTGTTCCAGGTGGGCGTCCTCAACGCCTGCCGCAATATTCCGGTCGTGCTGGTCTCGCTGTTCGCCGGCGTCTGGCTGGACCGCCGCCGGCGGCGGCCGGTGCTGATCGCCTGCAGCCTGGCAAACGCCTTCCTGGTCGGGATGATCCCGGTTGCCTCGGTGCTGGGTTGGCTGTCGATGAACCTGCTCTACCTGATCTGCATCCTGTCGGGAGCGGTGTCGGTCATCTTCGATGTCGGCGTACTGAGCTACGTGCCCAGCCTGGTCGGCCGACGGCACCTGGCCGACAGCAACAGCCGGATGCAGAGCAGTTTCTCGCTGGCGATGGTGGCCGGTCCCGGCATTGCCGGGGTGGTCGTCGGCATCCTGACCGCTCCGATCACGTTGGCCCTCGATGCCGTGTCCTACGTCTGCTCCGCCCTCGGCCTGATCAGCATCCGGACCCCCGAGTCCGCACCGGAGCTGCCGGAAGTCCAGCTCTCGATGTGGCGCTCGATCGGCGAGGGATGGCAGATCCTGTTCGGCAATCGGGTCTTTCGCAACCTGCTCACCCAGTCGGCGTGGTTCAACTTCGTGCAGAGCGGCTTCATCACCATCTTCGTGGTGTACGCCGTCCGCGACCTGCGGATGACCCCGCTCCAACTCGGCATCGTCCTCGGCGCGATAGCCGTTGGTGCCCTGTGCGGCTCGATGATCGCGAACCGGGTGCGCAATGCGCTGGGCCTGGGCAGGGCGATGCTGATCGCGATCCTGCCCGCCACCTTCTGCCAACTCGGCACGCTGATTCCGCGGGGATCCGGCCCGGCCTCGATCTGCCTGCTGTGCGTCATCGAGTTCTGCTACGGCTGCGGGGTCCTGGTCTTCAAGGTCAACACCATCACGTTGCTGCAGACCATGACGCCGAACCGGCTGCTCGGCCGGATGAACGCCTCCTATCGACTGACCATCTTCGGTACCGCCCCGATCGGTGCCGTGCTGGTCGGCGTGCTCGGCCGGGCGGTGGGCTTGCATCTCACCCTGCTCATCTCGGTGCTGGTGTTCGTGACGCCGGTCCTCTGGACGCTCTTCTCGCCGATATTCCGTATGCAGGAGATGCCGAGCGGGCCCGACGAGGAGAGTGAACCGGCGCCGATGGCCGCGCTGGAAACGTCGACCATGCTGGACGGCGATGAAGCCGCGCAGCCGAGCTGAGGCAGAGCGATGACTGGACGGACCTCCACCGCCGGCAGGCTTACCGATGCGCAGCGGGCGCTGCTCACCGCCCGGCTCCGGCAGGGCCGGACGCCGACGACGGCCATGGAGATCCCCGCGCGGCCACCGGAGCTCCGGGACATCCCGGCGTCCCTCGCCCAGCGACACCTGTGGATATTCGACCAGACCCAGCCGAGTTCGAGGGCCACCTACAACATCCCGTTCGTGCTGCACCTGACGGGCAGCCTCGACCCCGACGCGCTGCGGCGGGCACTCGGCACCCTGGTCGACCGGCACGAGGGTTTGCGGACCAGGCTGGTCGCCGATGCCGACGGGCTCCCGATCCAGGTGATCGACGAGGCGGTGACCGTCGAGTTGCCGAAGCTCCGCTTCGAGAGCGAGGCGCGGTGGCGTGCCCACGCCGATGAGCAGGCCCGGCGGCCCTTCGACCTGGCGCACGACCTCATGCTGCGCGCCCAGCTGATCGAGCTCGCCGATGACCGGCACGTGCTGCTGCTCGTGATCCACCACGTCGCCTTCGACGGTTGGTCGATCGGGCTGCTGATGGGTGAACTCGCCGCGCTGTACGGCTCCTACCACAGCGGTGAGCCGGTCCGGCTTGCCGAACTGCCCGTGCAGCCGGCCGACTACGCCCTGTGGGAGCAGCGCCGGTTGGACGAGCACCTGCTCGACGACCAGATCGAGTACTGGCAAGCAATCCTGACCGACCTGCCCGTGCTGCAGCTGCCGACCGACCGGCCGCGACCGCTCACGCCCACCTACGCGGGTGACGTCGAATGGCTCAACCTGGGTGCCGAGCTGACCGCCGGGATCCAGCGGGTCGGTCGCGAGCACGGCACCACCGCGTTCGTCGTGCTGATGGCCGCGCTGCAGATCCTGCTGCACCGTTACACCGGCCAGGACGACATCGTGGTCGGCACCGCCAGCGCGAATCGGGCTCGGCCGGAACTCGCCGGGGTGATCGGCTATCTGGTCAACATACTGCCGATCCGTACCGATCTCTCCGGGGATCCGAGGTTCAGCGACTACCTCAGCCAGGTGCACACCATCGCCCAGGACGGCTACGCCCACCAGGATCTGCCGTTCGCGGTGATGGTCGACCGGGCGGCCGGTCCGCTGGACCCCAGCCGGCCGCCGATCTTCGGAGTCGCCTTCAGCATGGTGGAGACGCCCGGCGAGGTGCGTTCGGCCGATCTGCTCATGAGCTACGAACCCATCGACCTGGCAGCGACCAAGTTCGACCTGGACTTCTACGGCAGGCTGCGCTCGGGCGAGCTGTCGGTAGAGCTGTCGTTCTGCACCGAACTGTTCGACCGGTCGACGATCCAGCAACTGCTGGGGAATCTCAGGGTACTGCTGACCGGCATCGTCACGGCACCGGAATCCCGGCTGAGCACACTGCCCCTGCTCACCGCCGCCGAACTGCGCCACGAACTCCTGACCTGCAACGACACCGAGTTGGCATTGCCGACCGGGTGCCTGCATGAACGCTTCGAGCAGCAGGTCGTCCAAGGACCCGACCGGGTCGCCGTGCACTGCGGCGCCGAAACGGTCAGCTATGCCGAACTCAACGCCACCGCCAATCAGCTGGCCCGGTGGCTGCGCGGACTCGGGCTCCCGGACGACTCGCTGATCGGCGTCAGCCTGCCGCCCTGTTCGCGCCGGATCGCGGTGATACTAGGCATCCTGAAGGCCGGCCACGGCTACCTGCCGCTGGATCCGAAGCTGCCGCGGCAGCGGTTGTCGTTCATGATCACCGACGCGTCGTTGGCCCTGGTCATCACGGACACCGAGACGTCGGCGAAGCTGCCCGATGCCGGCCGGAGCCTGCGCTGCCTGGATCAGGAATGGCCCCGGATCGAGCAACTCGAGGCGACCGATCCCCACTACCGGGTACCGGATTCGCATCTGGCGTACGCCATCTACACCTCCGGTTCCACCGGACGGCCGAAGGGCGCCCTGGTCGAGCATCGCCAGGCGGTGAACTTCTTCGAGTCGATGGTGCGGCTGTGGTCGATCACGCCGGCCGACCGGATACTGCAGTTCGCCTCGCTGAACTTCGATGCCTCGGTGCTGGAGATCTTCGGGGCGCTGCTCGCCGGAGCGGGGCTGGTCTTCAACGACCGGGACGAGTTGCTGGCCCCGGAACGCTTCGCCGACCTGATGCGCGACACGGACGTGAGCTTCGTCTGCCTGACCCCTACGGTGGCGGCGCTGCTGGCGGCCGAGCCGCTGCCACGGTTACGGACCCTGGTGTTCGGCGGCGAGGCGCTGCCGGTCGAACTGGTGCGTGCCTGGTTGCGTCCCGGCCTCCGAATCATCAATGTCTACGGGCCCACCGAGACCACCATGGTGGCCACCTACGCCGAGCTGACCTCGGCCGAGGACACCGTGCCGATCGGCCGGCCGATGCCGAACTGCCAGGTTTACGTGCTGGATCCGGCGCTCAATCCGGTTCCGGCGGGGGTGGTCGGTGAGCTCTACATCGGCGGCGCCGGGGTGGGCCGCGGCTACGTCAACCGTCCCGAGCTGACCGGGCGACGCTTCATACCGGATCCGTTCAGCGGCCGAGCCGGTGCCCGGTTGTACAAGACCGGCGATCTGGTCAGACGCCGATCGGACGGGCAGTTGGTCTTCGTGGGCCGGATCGACTTCCAGGTCAAGATCCGCGGCCTGCGGATCGAATTGGGCGAGATCGAAACGGCATTGCTGGCCCATCCGGACGTCAGCCAGGCGGCTGCCGTCGTGCTGAGTGATCCGACCGGCCAGCCGCGGCTGGTCGGCTTCGTCCGGGCCGCGGATCCGGCCGGGACCTTGGTGGCGGATCTGCTGGAGCACCTGCGGGACTGGCTGCCCAGCTACATGGTGCCCGGCCAGATCAAGGTCTTGGCCGAATTCCCCTTGAACAACAGCGGAAAGATCGACCGGCTGGCGTTGCCGGCGCTGGCTGACGGCACCTCGGCCAAGACGTACACCGCGCCACGAACCGAGCTGGAGCGGACGTTGGCAGACTCGTACGCCGAGCTGCTCGGGGCAGAACAGGTCGGAATAGACGACGGTTTCTTCGAGCTCGGTGGCAGCTCGCTGCAGGCCATGCAGCTGGTCGGCCGGCTCGGCACGGTGTCGAACGTGACGGTCGGGGTGACGGATGTGCTGCTGGCCCCGACGCCGCGAAAGCTCGCAGCCCGCATCGAGGAATCCCGCGGAGTGCGCACGACCGGCCCACTGGTGGTGCTGGCCGACGGTGAACGGCCGATCTACCTGCTGCACCCGGTGGGCGGTACGGTCACCGCCTACCTGGAGCTCGCACGGCGGCTGGCCGGCCGTTACCGGGTGATCGGCATCGAGGCCGACGCCGCTGCGGGCGCGCCACGGGATCGCCTGCCGGAGCTGGTGGCGCACTACTTCGAGCTGATCCGGCAGGACCAGCCGAACGGCCCGTACCGGCTGGCGGGCTGGTCGATGGGTGGCGTGCTCGCCTACGAG
>DASUAC010000317.1:0-2419 GCA_035763985.1 Jatrophihabitans sp.
GCTCGGCCACCGCAGCCGGATCCCGGTGCTGGTCGACTCCTCGGCGAACGAGTTCGATCGGGTGTATGTCTCGGCCGGCAAGCGCGGCCTGCAGCTGGAGCTGGCGCCGGCCGACCTGATCGCGGCGGCCGGCGCCCGGACCGCTGCCATCGCCACCGGTTGAGCGGGGAGTCCGTTACCGGAAGTCCTCCTCGCGGTACTCGGTCGGCGACCGCTCGCCGGCCCGGGCCGTCTCCGAGCTGCGCAGCTCGACCCGGCGGATCTTGCCGCTGATGGTCTTGGGCAGCTCGGCGAACTCCAGCCGCCGGATCCGCTTGAACGGGGCCAGTTGCTGGGCGCAGTAGCCGAAGATGGCGCGGGCGGTGTCCGCGTTCGGCGGGTGGCCGGCGGCCAGCACCACGTACGCCTTGGGCACCGACAGCCGCACCGGATCCGGTGACGGCACCACCGCCGCCTCGGCGACCGCCGGATGCTCGATCAGCACGCTCTCCAGTTCGAACGGGCTGATCCGGTAGTCGCTGGACTTGAACACGTCGTCGGTCCGTCCGACGTAGGTCAGGTAGCCCTCTGCGTCGACCGTCGCCACGTCCCCGGTGTGGTAGAGGCCGTGCGCCATCGCCGCGTCATTGCGTTCGGCATCGTCGGCGTAGCCGGTCATCAGGCCGACCGGCCGATCCGTGAGATCCAGGCAGATCTCGCCCTCCGTGCCCGGTTGTGTGGTCGCCACCCCGGTGACCGGGTCGGCCAGCACCACCGAGTAACCGGGCAGCGGCCGGCCCATCGAGCCGGGCTTGACCGGCTCGTCCGGCGGGTTGCCGACCTGGCAGGTGGTCTCGGTCTGACCGAAGCCGTCCCGGATGGTGAGCTGCCAGGCCCGCTGCACCTGCTCGATCACCTCGGGATTCAGCGGCTCGCCGGCGCCGACCACCTCCCGCAGCGACAGCTGCCAGCGGCTGAGATCCTGCTGCACCAGCATCCGCCACACGGTCGGCGGCGCGCAGAACGTGGTCACCCGGGCGTCCCGCAACACGTCCAGCAGCCGGGCCGCATCGAAGCGGACGTAGTTGAACAGCAGCACCGTGGCGGCGGCGTTCCACGGCGCGAAGAAGCAGGACCAGGCGTGTTTGGCCCAGCCGGGCGAGGAGACGTTGAGGTGCACATCGCCCGGCTGCAGGCCGATCCAGTACATCGTGGACAGGTGCCCGACCGGGTAGCTCAGCTGGGTGTGCTCCACCAGCTTGGGCTTGGAGGTGGTGCCGGAGGTGAAGTAGAGCAGCACCGGGTCGCTGCCGGCGGTTGCCGAATCCGGTACGAATCGTTCGGTGTACTCGGTGTAATCGGCATAGTTCGACCAGCCGTCGACCGGCTCGCCGACCGCGATCGGCAGCCAGTCCCCCGGCTTGCCGAAGCCGCCGGTCAGCTCCCCGCGGGTGATCACCGCGCCGACCGCGCCGCGTACCAGTCGATCGGCCAGGTCGGCCGCGGAGAGCAGCGTGGTGGCCAGGATGATCACCGCGCCGAGCTTGATGCAGGCCAGCATCGACTCCCACAGCTCGACCTGGTTGCCGAGCACCAGCAGCACCCGCATCCCGCGGCGGACACCGTGCTCGGCCAGCCAGGTGGCCAGCCGGGACGACCGATCGGACAGCTCGGCGAAGGTGTAGCCGGCCTGGCTGCCGTCGTCCTCGATCAGCCGCAACGCCTCCTGCTCGCCACGTTCGGCGGCGAGCACCCCGTCGAAGTAGTCCAGCGCCCAGTTGAACCGCTCCGGCCGCGGCCAGCGGAACTCCCGCCGGGCCCGCTGATAGTCACCCCGGCAGTCCAGCAGCAGATCCCGGGCGGCCAGGAATTCGGCGATCGCGTCGGTCATGCTGGCGACTCTGGCACGCCCGGGTCGGCTTGTCACCCGGGCGGCCGGGCGCGGTCCGGCCGGGGTCAGCCGGCTGCCGGCACGGTCTCGGCGATCCAGCGAGCCACCACCGGGCCCAGTTCGGCGGCGCTGCGCTTGAGCGAATGGTCGCCGGGCACCGGCACCACCTGCCGGCCCGGGCCGGGTGGCGGCATCCCGAACGGATCCGCACTGCCCTGCACCACCAGCACCGGTACCGGCACCGCGGCCAGTTCCGGCAGCCGGCTCTTCTCCGGCTTGCCGGGTGGATGGACCGGGAAGGCGAGCGCCACCACCGCGCAGGCAGCCGGCCGCAGCTCCGGATCGGCCGCCGTCCGGCAGGCCACCCGGGCCCCGGAGGACCGGCCGCCGAACACGAACCGCTGACCGGCCAGCCCCCGCCGCCGGCCCAACGCCTCGATCACCGCGCGCCAGGCCTGGTCGAGCGTCCCGGCGGCCGGTGGCGCCTTGCGGCCGGCCACCCGGTACGGCTGGGTCACCCGGGCGACGCTGATCCCGGCGGCCAGGCAG
>DASUAC010000318.1:0-9163 GCA_035763985.1 Jatrophihabitans sp.
ACCGCGGAGAGCTCGACCGACGTGTTCTCCGCGCTGCAGAAGGCGGTTCCGTCGCCGCTGACCGTGCTGGACCAGTCGCAGGCCGAGGACAAGGACGCGATCGTGGTCACCAAGGCGACCGCGGACAAGTACCACCTGACCTCGATCGCCGACCTGGCCCCGGTGGCCGGCAAGCTCACCCTGGGCGCGCCGCCGGAGTTCCAGACCCGGGCGGACGGGATCCCCGGTCTGAAGCGGCTCTACAACGTCACCTTCAAGACCTTCCGCAAGCTGGATGCCGGCGGTCCGTTGACCGAGAACAGCCTGAAGAACGGCCAGATCGATGCCGGTGACATTTTCACCACCGACCCGCTGATCGACCAGAACGGCTGGGTGGTGCTGGCCGACCCGAAGA
The DNA here is from genome assembly GCA_035763985.1 of Jatrophihabitans sp. Lineage (GTDB taxonomy): Bacteria > Actinomycetota > Actinomycetes > Mycobacteriales > Jatrophihabitantaceae > Jatrophihabitans_A. Next base: position 395 of record DASUAC010000318.1, read on the forward strand.
ACCTCTACACCGCGCAGAACGTGCTGCCGCTGATCAACTCCAAGAAGGCCTCGGACACCGTCAAGAGCGTGCTGAACGCGATCTCGGCCAAGCTGACCACCCAGGACCTGATCTCGCTGAACGAGAAGGTGCAGATGAACAAGCAGGATCCGGACGCGGTGGCCAAGGACTGGCTGTCCTCGGCCGGCCTCAGCTGAGCCCGAATCGGCTGAGTTCGTAAGGATGGACGGTGCGGCCGGCTTCGACCGGATGTGGGCCGAGCTCGCTCCGGTCGGCCGGTCGGCCGCCACCGCGGGCTACCGGCGTTACGCCTGGACGACCACCGATCGGCAGCTGCGGGAATGGTTCGAGGCCGAGGCCGCCCGGCGCGGCCTGCAGCTGACCCGAGACCGGGCCGGTAATCAGTGGGCCTGGTGGGGGAATCCCGCCGACGGCCCGGCGGTGGTGGTCGGCAGCCACCTGGACTCGGTGCCGGACGGCGGCGCCTTCGACGGCCCGCTCGGCGTGGTGTCGTCCTTCGCCGCACTGGATCTGCTTGTCGAGCAAGGCTATTCGCCGTCCCGTCCGGTTGCCGTGGTGAACTTCGGGGACGAGGAGGGCGCTCGGTTCGGCATCGCCTGTGCCGGCTCCCGGATGCTCACCGGCGCCCTGCCCGCGGACCGGGCGCGGGCGCTGACCGACGCCGACGGCACCAGCATGGCCGAGGCGATGCGCTGGGCCGGCTTCGACCCGGAGGAGTTGGCCGCCGATCCGGAATCCCTTGCCCGAATCGGCTGTTTCGTCGAACTGCACGTCGAGCAGGGCCGCGGGTTGGCCGAGTTGGACCGGCCGCTCGCCATCGGTTCGGCGATCTGGCCGCACGGCCGCTGGCGGGTGCGACTGCCCGGCCAGGCCAACCACGCCGGCACCACCCGGCTGGCCGACCGGGACGATCCGATGCTGGCCTACGCCCGGCTGGTGCTGGCAGCCCGGGCGGCCGCGGAGCGGCACGAGTCGGTGGCCACCATGGGCAAGGTTCTGGTCGAACCGAACGGGGTGAACGCCATCCCGTCACTGGTCACCGCCTGGTTGGACGCCCGCGGTCCGGTGCCCGAGCGGGTGCGCCGGCTGGTGGCCGAGCTGGCCGAGCAGGCCGAGTCGGCGGGCGGCGGCCTGGTCGAGGAGTCCTGGACCGAGCAGACCGCCTTCGACGCCGGGCTGATCGATCGGCTGCGCCGGTTGCTGCCGGACGCTCCGGTGCTGGCCACCGGGGCCGGCCACGACGCCGGCATCCTGGCCAACGCCGGCATCCCGACCGCGATGCTGTTCGTCCGCAACCCGACCGGCATCTCGCATTCGCCGGCCGAGCACGCCGAACCGGCCGACTGCCACGCCGGTGTGCAGGCACTCGGCCGGGTGATCGCCGAGCTGGCCGGATGAACGCGCTGGCCCCGGGCCGGCAGGGCACCGGCTACTGGGTGCCGTACGCCTGGTTGTCCGACGGCATCGCCCACGACGTACGGCTGGTCGAACGGGACGGCCGCTGGCTCTCGGTGGAAGCCGGCGTGCCGGCGGCGAGCGGGGATACCGTGCTGCCCGGATTGGCCTTGCCCGGCCTGGCCAACACTCACTCGCATGCCTTCCACCGGGCGTTGCGCGGCCGGACCCACGACGGCGGCGGCACCTTCTGGACCTGGCGGGACCGGATGTACGCCCTCGCCCGGCGGCTGGAGCCGGACAGCTACCTGGCGCTGGCCACGGCGGCGTACGCCGAGATGGCGCTGGCCGGGGTGACCGCGGTGGGCGAGTTCCACTACCTGCACCACGGCGCGGACGGCGGCCGGTACGCCCAGGACAACGCGTTCGGGCTGGCGCTGATCGCCGCCGCCGAGCAGGCCGGCATCCGGATCACCCTGCTGGACACCTGCTATCTGGCCGGCGGCCTGGCCGGCACCGGATACCTGCCGGTGAACGAGGTGCAGCGCCGGTTCAGCGACGGGACCGCCGCGGCCTGGGCCGAACGGCTGGCCCGGCTGCCGGACGACCGGCCGCACGCGCGGGTGGGCGCGGCCGTCCACTCGGTCCGCGCGGTGCCGGTCGACCAGCTGGCCGAGGTGATCGCGGCGGCCGGTGACCGGCCGCTGCACGTGCACGTGTCCGAGCAGCCGGCCGAGAACGAGGCGGTGCTGGCCCGGTTCGGCCGCACCCCGACCCGGCTGCTGGCCGAGGCCGGTTTCGGCGGTCCCCGGCACACCGCGGTGCACGCCACCCACCTGAGCCCGGACGACATCGCCTGGTACGGCGCCAGCCGGACCAACGTGAGCTTCTGCCCGACCACCGAACGGGATCTGGCCGACGGCATCGGGCCGGCCTCGGCGCTGGCCGAGGCCGGCGCGGTGCTGACCCTGGGCAGCGACCAGCACGCCAGCATCGACCTGCTCGCCGAGGCCCGCGCGCTGGAGATGGACGAGCGGCTGGCGGGCCTGCGCCGTGGCCGGTTCAGCCCGGCGCAGCTGGTGCGGGCGCTGACCGTGGCCGGCCACGCCAGCCTCGGCTGGCCGGACGCCGGGGTGCTGGCCGCCGGCTACCGGGCGGACCTGGTGGCGATCCGGCTGGACACCGTGCGTACCGCCGGTGCGCTGCCCGGCCAGGCAGTGCTGGCCGCCGAGGCCGCCGACGTGGACACCGTGCTGGTCGACGGCCGGCCCGTGGTCCGGTCCGGCCGGCACGTCCTCGGCGATGTCGGCGCCCTGCTCGGCAACGCCATCGCACCGCTCTGGGCCTGATCGGCGCCGCCCACGCTCGGCATTCCGTATCCGATTTGGTCGTCCTGGCGTGCAATCGGATACGAAATCCGAGGTTCAGCCTGCGGCGGCGGGACGCTGGATCGGTTCCAGCCGCAGCGCACCCGGCGCGGTGGCCGGCACCACCGGACGTACCGGCGGGATCGGCGCCAGCCGCCGGTACGGCTGACCGAGCGGCGGCCGCTGGTCGGCCTCCCCCCGGTTGGGCCAGAACGCCATCGCCCGTTCGGCCTGCGCGGTGATGGACAGCGCCGGGTTGACGCCCAGGTTGGCCGACAGCGCCGCGCCGTCCACCACGTGCAGGTCCGGGTAGCCGTACAGCCGGTGGTAGGCATCGATCACACCGGTGGCGGCCGAGTCGCCGATCGGGCAGCCGCCGATGAAGTGTGCCGTCATCGGAATGTTGAACAGGTCGCCCCAGGTGCCACCGGCCACCCCGCCGATGTTCTCGGCCAGCTGCCGGGTGGCCCGGTTGGCCACCGGGATCCAGCTCGGGTTCGGTTCGCCGGCCCCCTGCGTCGAGGTGAGCCTGGCCCGGCCGAACCGACCGCGGCGGCGCAGCACCGTGATCGAGTTGTTCAGCGACTGCATCACCAGCACGATGATCACCCGCTCCGACCAGTGGTACGGGATCACGGTCTTGAACACCAGCCCGGGATTGCGTACCGCCACCGTCAGCCACTGCCGCAGCCGATGGCCGATCGGGCCGCCGTCGGTGAGCGCCGTGCTGAGCAGCCCCATGGCGTTGCTGCCCTTGCCGTACCGGACCGGTTCGATGTGGGTGTCCGGGTCCGGGTGCCAGGACGAGGTGATCGCCACGCCGCGGGTGTAGTCGGCGGTCCGGCTGCGGCTGACCGCGCCGAGCAGCGACTCGGAGTTGGTCCGGGTGAGCTCGCCCAGCCGCTCGGAGATGCCGGGCAGGTGGCTGTCGCGCAGTTGGTGCAGCAGCTTCTGGGTGTTGTACGTACCGGCTGCGAAGATCACCTGCTCGGCGCTGAAGGTGCGCCCGCCCCGCCGCCAACCGGTGGTCCGGCGGGTGCTGACCAGGTAGCCACCGCCGCGGCGGGGCCGCAGGCCGGTGACCGTGGTGAGCGGGTGCACCTCGGCGCCGGCCCGTTCGGCCAGGGCCAGGTAGTTGGTGGTCAGTGTGTTCTTGGCACCGTGCCGGCAGCCGGTCATGCACTCTCCGCACTGCAGGCAGCCGGTCCGGTCCGGGCCGGCCCCGCCGAAGAAGGGGTCCGGCACGGTGACCCCCGGCTCCTGGCGGCCGTCCCGGCCGAAGAACACCCCGACCGGGGTCAGGCTGAACGTATCGCCCTTGCCGAACTGCTCGGCCAGCCGCTTCATCTCGACGTCGGACGGGGTCATCGTGGGGTTCGGCACCACGCCCAGCATCCGCTTGGCCTGCGCGTAGAACGGTGCGAGTTCGTCCCGCCAGTCGGTGATGTGCGCCCACTGCGGGTCGGTGAAGAACGGCGCCGGCGGCTCGTACAGCGTGTTGGCGTAGTTCAGCGAGCCGCCGCCCACCCCGGCACCGGCCAGGGTCACCACGTTCTTGAGCAGGTGGATCCGCTGCATCCCGGTGCAGCCGAGCCGCGGCGCCCAGAGGAAGTTGCGGACGTCCCAGGACGTCTTCGGCGTGTTGTGCTCGTCGAATCGCTTCCCGGCCTCCAGCACGCCGACCCGGTAGCCCTTCTCGGTGAGCCGGAGCGCGGCCACGCTGCCGCCGAAACCGGAGCCGATGACGATCACGTCGTAGTCAGGTGGCTCGGCCATCGGTAGTCCCCCCGCCGGCATCGTTGTTCTGCCTGAACGGCCTCGTGCACCCACCATGCCCGAGCGGTCCTCGGTTGTCCAACGGGGCCGCCGGGTCGCCGGCCGGGCCGGCCCGGCTGCCAGACTGGACGGGATGAGCACCTTCACCGCCGGCATCAGCGGCGGCGCCCTGGTACCCGCCGGACGCACACGGATCTGGGCCGCGCTCACCGATCCGCAGGTGCTGACCGAGCTGACACCGCTGCTGGTCGGGATCGAGACGCCGACCGCCGACCTGTGGCGCTGGCAGCTGACCCGGATCAGCGCGCTCGGGGTCGGGATCAGCCCGGTATTCACCGAACGGATGCGCTTCGTCCCGATGCAGCGGATCGATTACCGGCACGAGCCGCCGGCGGGCAGCCACGAATTCGCCGGCGTGCACGGCAGCTACCAGCTCACCGAGGTGTCCGACGGCACCCGGCTGTTCGCCGAGATGACCATGTGCGTGGAGTTGCCCCTGCCGCGAGCGGCCGCCCCGGCGGTGCAGGCGGTCATGCGGACCACCATGGCGCGCACCCGGGACCGGTTCTCGGCCAACCTGCTGCGCCACCTCGGCCGGTGACCGGCCCGCTCAGGCCGCCGGCGAGGACGCTTCGTCGCGGTAGCCGCCGCCGGCCGGAGTGCGCAAGGATGCCGCTATGAAGGTCGTGCTGCTCACCGGCTGCTCCTCCGGCATCGGGGCGGCGACCGCCGGCCGGCTGGCCCGGCACGGGCACATCGTCTACGCCACCGCCCGGCAGCCGGACACGCTGGCCGGACTGACCGCCGGCGGCTGCCGGGCGCTGCCGCTCGACGTCACGGACGAGGCCTCGATGCAGGCCGCGGTACGGCAGGTGCTCACCGAGCAGGGCCGGCTGGACGTCCTGGTCAACAACGCCGGGTACGGGCTGTACGGCCCGGTGGAGCAACTGGCGCCGGCGGAACTGCGGCGGCAGTTCGAGACCAACCTGTTCGGCCTGGTCCGGCTCTGCCAACTGGTCCTGCCGGGCATGCGGGAGCGGCGGGCCGGCCGGATCGTGAACGTCTCCTCGATGGGTGGCCGGACCACGCTGCCCGGCGGCGGGGCCTATCACGCGAGCAAGTACGCGGTGGAGGCGATCAGCGACGCGCTGCGGATCGAGGTGCGCCGGTTCGGCATCGACGTCGTGTTGATCGAGCCCGGCGTGGTCCGCACGCCGTGGTCGGAGCAGGCGCTGCGGCACCAGGCGGCGGCCGGCGGCGCGGGGGAGCCTGGCGGTCAGCCGGACGAGGGCCGGCCGTCCGGGGACCAGCCCGACGATCCGTACGCCGACTACAAGCGGGCGGTGTCCGAGTCCTTCGAGCGGGCCTACCGCGGACCGCTGGCTCGGCTCTCGCTCAGCCCCGAGGCGGTGGCGCGGGTGATCGTCCGGGCCTGTGAAGTGCCGCGGCCACGGACCCGCTACCTGATCAGCCCGCTGGCCAGGACCCTGGTGACCGCCAAGCGCCTGCTGCCGGACCGGGCTTACGACCGGCTGCTGAAGCAGCAGTACCGGTTGCCCTGAGGGTTGCTCCGCCCGTCCGGCCGGTCAGCGACGGTTCAGCCGGCCGGGGCGACGGCCGCCCAGGCCACGGTCAGCTCGCCGAGCCGGTGCCGGTCCGGGCCGGACAGCACCGGCCAGTCCGATCCGAGCGACTCGCACATCGCCCGCCAGCGCTGCCGGTTGCCGAACGTCGCCAGCGCCGCGTGCCGGTCCCAGGCGTCGTCCATCGCCCGCAACAGCGCGTGCACCCGTTCGCCGGCGACGTTGCGGTGGATCAGCGCCTTGACCAGCCGGTCGGCCACCTCGGACGGCCGGTGCAGCAGTTCCGGCCGTCCGAACAGGGTCAGGCTGACCGGACCGGCCGCCTCCAGCAGCACCCAGCTGCCGCGCCGGCCGTACTCGTCGCAGGTGCCCTCCACGATCGCCCCGCCGGCCGGCAACTGCCCCTGCATCGCTTGCCAGGCGGCCGGTACGGCCGACTCCGGGTACTGACGCAGCACGTTGGCCGCCCGCACCACCACCGGACGGTGACCGGCCAGTTCGAAGCCGCCGCGGGCGAACCGAAGTCCCGGCGCGGTGGCCTGCTGCGCCGCGGCCACCCGTTCGGCATCGATCTCCAGGCCCAGCACCTCGACGTCCGGCCGGATCCGGCGAAGCCGGCCCAGCAGCTCCACCGCAGTGATCGGGCTGGCGCCGAAGCCCAGATCGATGACCAGCGGAACCTCCGCGGACCGGATCCGGCCGGCCAGCACGGTGGCGATCCAGTTGTCCATCCGGCGCAGCCGGTTGGCGCCCGTGGTGCCTCGAGTGGGCAGTCCGAGGGCCCGCGCCCGGCCCGCCGCCAGCCTCGGCTGCCGGCGCATCAGCCAGCGGCCGGGGACGGTCCGTCCGCAGTTGCCGGTCGCGCCGCGGCGACGGCCGGCGGTGCGGGGCTGTGGATGACCGGACGAGCGGGTGACACAGTGTGGATTCTGCCATCGAAAGGACCGTTGGTCCGGGTACGCTACCCGCACCTAAACAGCCGATCGGCGTTCGGCCGGCGGCCCCCAGCACCCACCCGGACGGAGTCAGGCACGACGAGCCAACCCCCACACCCCCACCTCGCCTGCCGGTAACCCGGACCGCCGATCGTGACACCCCGTGTAGCCAGTTCTCGCTTGGATGCCACGCAATTACGCGGCTTCAACGTTTCTTGAGCAGACAGGTCTCTCTAATTTGGCGCTCAACAGGTTTGACCTACTAAGGTGCACCTCATATCGGACCAGAAGGATGAAGTCATCAGTGGCGTGAATGGCAAGCGGGTCACCTTCGCCGATGTGCTCCGGGTAAGGGAATTTCGCATCCTGTGGTTGGCCGACGCACAGTCGTCGGTCGGGGATCAACTCGCTCGGGTGGCACTGGCGGTGCTGGTGTTCGAGCGCACGTCGTCGGCGGTACTCACCGCTGCGACCTATGCGCTCACCTTTCTGCCTGCCCTGATCGGCGGCACGGTGCTCTCCACCATCGCCGACCGGGTGCCTCGCCGCCGGGTGATGGTGGCCTGCGACGTGATCCGAGGCGTGCTGTTCGCCGGCATGGCGCTGCCCCACCTGCCGCTGCTGCTGCTCTGTTTCATGCTGGTGCTGGCGGTGCTCTGCGAGGCGCCGTTCACCTCGGCACAGGCGGCGTCGATGCCGCTGATCCTGCCGGAGCACGACCTGTTCGTGGTCGGCACCGGGTTACGGACGATCACCTTCCAGACGGCCCAACTGGCCGGCTTCGCCGGCGGCGGGCTGGCGGTCGCGCTGATCGGCCCGCGCGGCGGTCTGGCGGTGGACGCGGTCACCTTCGGGCTGTCCGCCATCCTGATCATGATGGGGGTCCGGGTGCGGCCCGCGGCGCAGGCGCACTCCGAGGACGGCGAGCCACGGCGGTCCTCGATGACCACCGGCATCCGGCTGGTCTTCACCTCCCCGAAGTTGCGGGTACTGGTGCTGATGGTCTGGCTGGCCGGTGTGTACATCGTGCCGGAGGGGATCGCCGCACCATACGCGTCGAAGATCTCGCACGGCGCCGCGCCGGTCGGCTGGTTGCTGGCGGCGCAGCCGGTCGGCACCGCCCTGGGCACCTACCTGTTCGTCCGGTGGGTGCCGGCCCGGCTCCGCTCGTACTGGATGGCGCCGCTGGGTGCGGCGGCCGGCCTGCCGTTCATCGCCTGCGTCACCGTGCCACCGTTACCGGTCTCGCTGGCGCTGTGGATGCTGTCCGGCCTGCTCTTCTGCTACCAGGTGCAGGTGTTCACCGAATTCGCCAGGACCGTGCCGGATCGTCATCGCGGCCAGGCCATCGGCATCGGCTCGTCCGGACTGCTGGCCTCGCAGGGCATCGGAATCCTGCTCGGCGGCTGGGCGGCCAGCGCGCTCGGCGTCGGCTGGGCGGTTGCCGGTTCCGGGCTGGTCGGCATCGCCGTCGCGGCCATCCTGGGTGTGATGTGGCTGCGGGCCCAGACAGCCGACGAGGACACCTCCGGCGCGGTCCCGGACGCCCGGCCGGCCGGCCATCGGGCTGCCAGCGCCGAGGGCGTGGCACCGATGACGTCAGAGACCGTGCCCGAGCCGGTCCGGCGCGGTGCCCGGCGCCGGCTGGTCGACGTGGGCAACCAGCAACAGCATCGGCACCGCGCCTGAACC
>DASUAC010000319.1:0-3796 GCA_035763985.1 Jatrophihabitans sp.
CCTGTTCTACTCGGCGAACGACTACGCCTCGGACCGGTACGGGATCGGCTACGCGCGCTGCCGCGGTCCGCTCGGACCGTGTGTGGACTCCTCGGACGCGTCGCTGATCGCCTCCAACGACTTCGCGGCCGGGCCTGGCCATTGCTTCGTGCTGCAATCGGCCAATGGTGATTGGTGGATGCTCTATCACGCCTGGCCGCCGAGTGCGATCGGCTCGACGGATCCCGGCCGGCTGCTCTGGCTGGAACCGGTCAGCTGGCACGGCGACGTCCCGTCGGTGCATCCGTCCGAGGTGGCGCCGCAGCCCGTGCCGCGCTAGGTCGGCCGGCCGGGTCTTAGCCGAACGGGCCGGAACTTCCTAGCCGAACGGGCCGGGGCTTTGCCCGCCCGGCCCGTTCGGTTGCCTCAAGGTGCGGACTCAGTGCGCCAGCGCCGAGACTCGCACGTAGGCGAAGGTGCTGGTGAAGCCACTTCCACCCATCGAGATCAGCCCGATCTTCGAAGCGGATCCGAGCTGGTGGGTCCACGTGCCGCCCTTGTCCCAGTGCCGGCCGTCCAGGCTGCTGTAGGCGGTGTAGTAGTCCACCCCATGCCGGCTGCGATGGACGATGCGCAGGTAGGTCCAGTCCCCGACCGGGCCGACCACGGTGTTGCCGTAGTTCGGATAGCCGGCCGGCTGCGGGAGGATCTCCTTGCCGAACTCGGTCTGCCGGGTGTTCCAGATCGACACCGAGGCGAGCTTGACGTAGTTGCCGTCGTCGCCGTAGACGACCAGGCCGCCCTGGTCGTAGTTCTGGCAGCAGCCCTCCGCCGGGACGTTCACCGAGACCTTGGTGTCGACGACGTAATCGCCGCGCGGGGCCGGTTCGGTCAGCACCGAGGCGAGCGGGGTGGCCGGCGGATGCAGGTCGGCGGCCTGGGTCTGCCAGCTGAGGCTGCCGCCGGACACCGAGTAGGTCGCCGGATCCGGCTGCCGGATCCAGGTCCACTGCGGCGACAGCGTGCTACCGGTGAAGTCGTCGGACAGTGACCGGTACCGCCGGCCCAGCTCGACGTTCTCCACGAAATGCGGGTGATAGGCCGTCCGCTCACCCGGCTGGGCGGCCGGTCCCGGCTGCGGGCTGTCCGAGGGACCGCGACCACCGCGCACCACCGGCCAGTCGCCCCGCCAGTCCAGCGGGTCGATCAGTGCCGGGCGCTTGGTGTAGCCGACATCGCCTGCGTAATAAGGGTCATTGCGATCCACCGCGTGGTAGACGATCCACTGCTGGCCGGTGTAGTCGGTGATCACCGCGTTGTGCCCGGGGCCGACCCACCGGTTGCCGTTCTGGGTGAGCAGCGGGGTGCCGCCGACCCGACCGGCCAGGATGGAGACGCCGTGCCGGTCGACGAACGGGCCGAGCGGGCTGCGCGAACGGGCCGTGAACACCGCATAGCCGGTCAACGGGCCGTTGCAGCAGTTGGTCGCCGAGCCCATGAAGTAGTACCAGCCGTCGTGCTCGACGATGAACGTTGCCTCGTAGCGGTTGTCGATGGCGATCTGCTTCTCGCTGGCGGCGATCGAGGTCATCCCGTCCGGCGCCAACTGCCGGGCGTAGATCCCGCCGAAGTAGCTGCCGAAGTAGATGTAGCCGACGCCGCCGGCGTAGATCACCTCCGGATCGAACTCCCAGCGCCGGCCGGGCGCGGTGGGTGAGTCGGTGGGCGGTACCACCGGGGTGTCCGACACCTGCCAGGGCCCGGTCGGGCTGCTGCTGGTGGCCACGCCGATCGCCGAGCCGCCGCCCGGCAGGTTGGTGTCAGACGCGGTGAAGTACAGCAGGTACTGCCCGTCGCGGTACACGACGTCCGGCGCCCAGATGAAACCGGTGATCCAGCCGGGCTTGACCGGGAAGGCATCGCCGGCGTAGTTCCAGTGCACCAGGTCGGTGGAGGTGAACACCGGCACGTTGTGGATCAGCGGCTTGCCGTCCGGGCCGAGTTCGGTGGCGGTCAGCGCATCCGAGGTGCAGTACAGGTACCACTTCGTTTTGGCATGCAATACAAAGGGATCCGCGCAGCTGGCAGCCTGTTGACCGTTCGGCAGCCGGAGCTTGAGCGGATTCTGATAGGCCGCCGCGACTGGCCGGGCATGGGCCGGCGCGACTGGCCGGGCGCCGACAGGGGCACCGGTCGGCGCGGCGTGCGATTGGGCCTGGGCGGTGGCCGGTGCCGCGACCAGGCCGGTCATCAGTAGCAACGCGCTGGCGACGAGCCGAATGCGCATGGCGTCCTCCCGCGGGGGATCGCCCGAACGGTTTCGCGGGCTTAGCGCCAGTCTGCCGAGCTTATACAACGTTGTAAATGCCTGACCGGAAATTTGCCGCAATCTCGGACGAGCACCGTGCTCAGAGCAGGTGTGCCTTGCGGTACAGCCGTTCGCTCGGGCCGCCCACGATGCCGACCTCGCGCAGGAACGGCATGATCTTGCCAGCCATCCAGCGCCGGGACTCCTGGTACTGCGGGTTGGCCCGGGCGGCGGCCCGGCCGGCGGCGGGGTCGATGCCGACCGCGGCGTACACCCGAGGGTCGATCAGCGAATCGGCGAGCAGGTAGCAGACCAGCGCGACCACCGTGCGCTGCCGGCGCAGCTGCCCGCGGCTGAGGCCCGGCATCATCCGGACCAGTTCCTCCCGGGCGTACCGGACGTGCCGCGCCTCCTCCACCACGTGGATCTGGTTGATACCGCGCACCAGCGGCTGCACCCCGTCATCGGCCATCGCCTCACGCTGCAGCCGGTCCAGGACCTCCTCGGCCACCAGCACCGGGGCGAACATGGCCGGCCCGCCGGCCGTGGCCTTGTAGATCCGGCCGAGGTTGTGCACCCAGCGGGGCGCCGCGTACCGAGGGGTGCCGAGCTTCTCCGCGGCCCGGCCGAACATCACCGAGTGCCGGGTCTCGTCACCGACCTCGGTCAGCGCGTACTGGGCGTGCGGCCGGCGCGGGTCCTGGTCGTAGACATAGCGCAGCAGCATCTGCATCAGGATCAGCTCGAACCACAGCCCGACGTGCATGATGCTGGCCACCTCGTGCCGGGACAGCTCCACCTGCTGCGACCGGCTCAGGCCGCGCCAGAGATCCGTGCCGTACAGCGAAACCCGATGCAACGGCAGGTACGGCAGATCGGGATCGAGCTCGGCGTCCCAGTCCAGGTCGGCGGACGGGTCGAAGCTGCGGTGCGCCGAGGACACCAGCAGCCGCATGGCGGTGCGCTGCCGGTCTTGGACACCTCGATCGGTTCGGTCGGCCAGCTCGGTCACGGCTCCTCCGTTCGCCGGTTTACAGGCTCAGCGACTCGGCCAAGGGCTTTTACAAACTCGCCGTGATTGACAATAGGCGCTCCGGCACCGGCTGTCCAACCTAAGGCCTACCCGGCCAGCGCGGGCTCACAGCAGCGTGGCCCAGAGATCGTGCCGGGTGTAGAGGCGTTCGACCTCATCCAGCTCGACGTCGGCGTCCTCCGCGGTGGCCGTGGCGCTGCCGGCGATCCACCAGTCGGCGCCGGGCAGGCCCGCGGACAGGTAGGCACGAGTTCCCGGCTGTCCCGGCCGGCTCGCACGCCGTGGCCGGGCGAGGACCTCGCCGTGCGCCGGTTCCCAGACCCGGACCGATCCGTCCTGCTCGCGGCAGAGGATGACGGCGTCATACCAGCGCCAGACCACGGCTTCGGTGCCGTCCGGCGCGGTCGCGATCGCCACCAGCTGACCGGGTGCGACACGTTCGGTGCGCGGCGACGGAAACCGCGTCGCGTACCGAA
>DASUAC010000320.1:0-2862 GCA_035763985.1 Jatrophihabitans sp.
CCAGCCTGACCGGTGACGACGGCCTGACGCTGCTGCCGAAGACCCGGCTGCAGCCGGACACCCGGCATCGCTTCGTGCTGGACGCTGCGGAGGTGAGTACGGTCCGGCTGGATGTGTTTCCGGACGGCGGGGTCGGCCGGCTGCGGCTGTACGGCGCGCCGACCGAGGCCGGCCGGGCGGCGCTGCTGCTGCGGTTCGCCAACGCGCTGCCGGACGCCCAGTTGGCGGGCCTGCTCGGCGAGCCGGCCGGGCCGTCGCGGCCGTACCCGGAGCTCGCCGCACTGCCCGGTCCGCTGTTGCGCGCGCTCACCGATATCCCGATGATGCAAGGACATTCGTGGTAGGAAGGCGGCGGGAGGTGACGTGATGGTCACGGGCTTGAACGACGTGCCGGAGGACCGGCTGCGCGCCGAGCTGGCCGGCTGCTGCGCCGCCCGGAGCTGGCTCGACGCGCTGCTGGCGGGACGTCCCTATGCCGATCGGGAGGAGCTATTTGCCCTGTCCGACAAGGCGATTGCCGAGCTGACCGATGCCGGGCTGGCCGAGGCGCTGGCTGCCCACCCACGGATCGGCGAGCGCACCGACGATGCCCGGTCCCGGCAGGAACAGGCCGGCGTGGCCTCGGCCGGTGCCGGCCTGCAGGCCGAACTGGCCGCCGCGAACGCCGCCTACGAGCAGCGGTTCGGACAGGTCTACCTGGTGTGCGCCACCGGCAGATCGGCCCAGGAGTTGCTGGACATCTGCCGGTCGCGGCTGGCCAACGACCCGGTCACCGAGCGTGCGATCGTGCTCGGCGAACTGGCCGGGATCACCCGGCTGCGGCTCGGCCGATTGGTGTCCTAATGAGCCTGTCCACGCATGTGCTGAACGCGATGACCGGACGTCCGGCGCCCGGCGTCGCGGTCACGCTGGAATCCTGGGCCGCTTCCGCTTGGCAGCCGGCGGCCGCGGGATCCACCGACGCCGACGGCCGGATCGGTGACCTCGGCAGCCCGGCCGCCGGCCGGCACCGGATCACCTTCGACACCGGCGGATACTTCGCCGCGCTGGGCGTTGCGAGCTTCTACCCCGAGGTCAGCGTGGTCTTCGAGATCACCGAGCCGGACCGGCATCACCACGTGCCGCTGCTGCTCAGTCCGTACGGCTACACCACCTACCGGGGGAGTTAGCAATTGAGCATCGTCTTCGGTGACAACCAGTACGGCAAGGCCGAGGTGCGCCTGGTCCGGGTGACCCGCGACGGCGACCGGCACCGGATCCAGGATCTGAACGTCTCCACCGCGTTGCGCGGTGACTTCGCCGCCGCCCACCTGACCGGCGACAACTCGCACGTGATCCCCACCGACACCCAGAAGAACACGGTGTTCGCCTTCGCCCAGCAGTACGGCGTCGGTGAGATCGAGGACTTCGCGCTGCGGCTCGGCCGGCATTTCGTGGATTCGTTCGAGTGGGTCAGCGGTGCCAGGGTGAGCATCGAGGAGTACGGCTGGGACCGGATCAGCGTGGACGGGGCCGAGCATGGTCATGCCTTCAGCCGGACCGGCGGCGGCACCCGCACCACCGTGGCCACCGTTCGCGGCCCGGACGCCTGGGTGATCTCCGGGCTGACCGATCTGGTGGTGCTCAAGTCCACCGGCTCGGAGTTCACCGGCTTCCCGCGCGACGAGTACACCACGCTGGCCGAGGACCGCGACCGGATCCTGGCGACCGCGGTCACCGCCCGCTGGCGGTACGCCGACGCTCGAGCGGACTGGGCCGCCAGCTACGCCGAGGTGCGCCGGATCCTGCTGGAATCCTTTGCCGGTAAGCACAGTCTGGCGCTGCAGCAGACGCTGTACTACATGGCCGAACAGGTGCTGCAGGCACGTCCGGAGGTGGTCGAGATCCGCATGTCGATGCCGAACAAGCACCATTTCCTGGTGGATCTGTCGCCGTTCGGGCTGGTCAACGACCGCGAGGTGTATCACGCGGCCGATCGTCCGTACGGGCTGATCGAGGGCGCCGTGCTGCGCGACGATGCGCCCGATGCCGGCCCGGCCTGGCAGTCCGTGCCGGGGTTCTGCTGATGTCCGCCCTGGTCATCGACGGCTGCGCGGTGGCCACCGTGGACGCCGCCGGAACCGAATACGCCGACGGGCACGTGGTGATCGCCGACGGCCGGATCACGGCCGTCGGCGCCGGCCGGGCACCGGAGGTGGCCGACGCCCGCCGGATCGACGGCTCCGGCTGCCTGCTCACGCCGGGGCTGGTGAACACCCATCACCATCTGTGCCAGTCGATCACCCGCGGATTCGCCCAGGACGGCACGCTGTTCCAGTGGCTCACCACGCTCTACCCGATCTGGGCCGGCCTGGACGCGGACCTGGAGTACCGGGCGGCCAGCGCCGGGCTGGCCAGCCTCGCGCTGTCCGGCTGCACCACCGCGTTCGACCACAACTACCTGTTTCCCCGTAACGGCGGCGACATCCTGGCGGCCGAGATCGAGGCGGCCCGCCGGATCGGGCTGCGCTTCCACGCCGCGCGCGGCTCGATGGATCTGGGTACGTCGGCCGGCGGGCTGCCGCCGGATTCGGTGGTGGAGGACCCCGAGCAGATCCTCATCGCCTGCGAGTCGGCGGTGGCCCGGTATCACGATCGCAGCCCGGACGCGATGCTGCGGATCGTGCTGGCACCGTGCACGCCGTTCACCAACAGCGGGCAGCTGATGCGGGAATCGGCCGAACTCGGCCGGCGGCTCGGCGTGCGGCTGCACACCCATCTGGCCGAGACGATGGACGAGGAGGAGTTCTGCCTGGCCAGCTACGGCGCCCGGCCGGTGGACTACGCCGAGTCGCTCGGCTGGCTCGGCGACGACGTCTGGCT
>DASUAC010000321.1:0-4923 GCA_035763985.1 Jatrophihabitans sp.
CGGTCCGTTGCGCGGCGCGCTGCTCGGCGCGGCGGCCTTCGAGGGGCTGGTGGCCGACCCCGAGCAGGCCGAGCCGATGTTCGCCTCCGGAGCCGGCTACACCCTGGACTCCTGCCACCACCACGCCGCCGTCGGGCCGATGGCCGGGGTGGTCTCGGCCTCGATGTGGCTGTTCGTGGTGTCCGATCCGGCCACCGGACGGCGTACCTACTGCAGCCTGAACGAGGGGCTGGGCAAGGTGCTGCGCTACGGCGCCTACTCCCCGGACGTGCTGGCCAGGCTGCGCTGGATGTCGCAGGTGCTCGGCCCGCTGCTGCAGACGGCGGTCCGCCGGCACGGCCCGATCGACCTCAAGGCGATCCTGGCCCAGATGCTGCAGATGGGCGACGAGGCGCACAACCGGAACCGGGCCGGCACCCTGATGCTGCTGCGCGAACTGCTGCCGGAGCTGATCGACTCCGGCGCGCCGTCCGGCGACGTGGCCGAGGCCGTCCGATTCGTCGCAGGAAACGACCACTTCTTCCTGAACCTGGCGATGCCGGCCTGCAAGCTCACCCTGGACGCGGCCCGTGGCATCGAGGGCAGCACGGTGGTGGTCGCGATGGCCCGCAACGGCACCGACTTCGGCATCCAGGTGGCCGGCACCGGCGACGAATGGTTCACCGGCCCGGCGCAGTTGGCCGAGGGGCTGTTCCTCGGCAACTACTCAGCCGAAGACGCCAACCCGGACATCGGCGACTCGGCGATCACCGAGACCGCCGGGCTCGGCGGGTTCGCGATGGCCGCGGCGCCGGCCATCGTCCGGTTCGTCGGCGGCCAGGTGTCCGACGCGCTGGCCGCCAGCCGACGCATGTACGAGATCACCGTGGCCGAGCATCCGATGTACAGCATCCCGGTGCTGGACTTCCGCGGCGTACCGACCGGCATCGACGTGACCAAGGTGGTGCGGACCCAGATCCTGCCGCAGATCAACACCGGGATGGCCGGCCGGGTTGCCGGGGTCGGTCAGGTGGGTGCCGGGCTGGTCACACCGCCGGCCGAGATCTTCCCGAAGGCGCTGGCTGCCCTGGCCGCCCGAGCGACTAGCCGAACCTGAGTTCGGCGGCGGCCAGGTCCTCCGGGGTGTCGATGTCGAAGATGGCGTTCGGGTAGTCCAGGAAGTCGATGTCGTCCCAGTGTGCGCCGAAGAACGCCCGGCTGCCCTGGTCGTCGTGCGCCGCGCCGGTGAACGCGGCGAACCAGCGACGGGCCACCAGCACCGGATGCGACCGAGCGCCGGCCCGGCGCGCGGCGATGATCGAGGCGCCGTTGCGGTACCAGCCGATCATGGCGCGTACCTCGGCCGGCGTGATGTCCGGCAGGTCGACCAGGGTCAGCACCACCGCCTCGGTGTCGTCCGGCAGTGCCGCCATGCCGGTACGTACCGAGCTGCCCATGCCGTCCTCGGCGGCCGGATTCAGCACCATGGTCGCGCCGTCGGCCCGGACGTCCGCCGTGCGTACCACGGCGAAGACCTGTTCGCAGCCGCCGGCGCGCAGCGTGTTCACCGCGCGGTCGACCAGCCGGACGCCGCCGAGCAGCACCTCGGCCTTCGGCCGGCCCAGCCGGCGCCCGGCACCGGCCGCGAGCACCAGCCCGGCGATCATGGCCGGGCGATACCGCGGAGGACCACTGCGGTGGCGAGAGCGGCTTGCGCCGCCTCGTACCCCTTGTCCTCCTTGGATTCGGGCAGGCCGGCACGCTCCAGTGCCTGCACCTCGTCGTCACAGGTCAGCACACCGAAACCGATCGGTATCCCGGTGCGAATGCTGAGCTGTGTCAGCCCGTCGGTAGCGGCCCGGCAGACGTAGTCGAAGTGCGGGGTGCCGCCGCGGATCACCACGCCGAGCGCCACGATCGCCTCGTACCCCTCGGCGGCCAGCCGGGCGGCGGCCACCGGCAGCTCGAACGCGCCGGGTACCCGCACCACCCGGACGTCGGCAACCCCGGAGTCGGCCAGCGCGCGCCGGGCACCGTCGAGCAGGCCGTCCATCACCCGGGTGTGCCAGCGGGCAGCGACCACCGCCACCCGCAGGCTCTCGGCATCGGCGACCGGGCCGCCCACCGGCGCCCCTTCCCCGCTCACCGCAGCACCTGGCTCATCGCAGCACCCGGCTCACCGCAGCACCTGGGGCTCATCGCGGCTGGACCTCTTCGCCCGGCACCGGGCCCCCGAGGTCCAGGTCGCCCAGGTCGAGCTCGTGCCCCATCCGGTCCTTCTTGGTCTGCAGGTAGCGCAGGTTCTCCGGATTGGCGTGCGTCGGCAGCGGGACCGTGCCGGCCACGGACAGCCCGTACCCCTCCAGGCCGGCCCGCTTGGCCGGGTTGTTGCTGAGCAACCGCATGCTGCGTACGCCCAGATCCACCAGGATCTGCGCGCCGGTGCCGTAGTCGCGGGCGTCGGCCGGCAGCCCCAGCTCGAGGTTGGCGTCCACCGTGTCCCGGCCGGCGTCCTGCAACTGGTAGGCCTGCAGCTTGTGCATCAGCCCGATGCCCCGGCCCTCGTGCCCGCGCATGTAGAGCACCACGCCGCGGCCCTCCCGGGCCACCGCGGCCAGCGCCGCGTCCAGTTGCGGGCCGCAGTCGCAGCGCAGCGAGCCGAACACGTCGCCGGTCAGGCACTCCGAGTGCACCCGGACCAGGATGTCCTTGCCGTCCCCGATGTCGCCGAAGACGAACGCCACGTGCTCCCGGTTGTCGTAGGTGGAGGCGTAGCCGTGCGCGATGAACTCGCCGTAGCGCAGCGGCACCCGGGCCTTCGCCACCGGCTCGACCAGCTTCTCGAACCGGCGCCGGTAGGCGATCAGCTCGGCGATCGAGACCAGCGCCAGGCCGTGCTCGTCGGCGAAGACCCGCAGCTCGTCCAGCCGGGCCATGCCCGCCGGGTCCTTCTCGCTGACCATCTCGCAGAGCACCCCGGCCGGGGCCAGCCCGGCCAGCCGGGCCAGGTCCACCGCCGCCTCGGTATGGCCGGGCCGGCGCAGCACGCCACCGGCCTTGGCCCGCAGCGGCACGATGTGGCCGGGCCGGGTCAGGTCGGCCGCGGTGGTCGACGGGTCGGCCAGCAGCCGGATGGTGCGGGCCCGGTCGGTCGCCGAGATGCCGGTGCTGATGCCCTCCCGGGCGTCGACGGTGACGGTGTAGGCGGTACCGCGCTTGTCCTGGTTGGTGTGGAACATCGGCGGCAGATCCAGCCGGTCGGCCTCGGCCTCGGTGATCGGCACGCAGATGTAGCCGGAGGTGTAGCGCACCATGAACGACACCAGTTCCGGGGTGGCCAGCTCCGCGGCGAAGATCAGGTCGCCCTCGTTCTCGCGGTCCTCGTCATCGACCACCACCACCGGCTTGCCGGCGGCGATGTCGGCGATGGCCCGTTCGATCGGATCGAGCATGTCAGCGACCACCCTCGGCACCGGACGGCGCATCATCGAACGGACCGACCGGAGATCCGGCGACCGGAGATCCGGCGGCTGGAGATCCGGCGACCGGAGATCCGGCGGCCGGAGATCCGGCGGCCGGCGCCAGGTAGCCCAGCAGCCGCTCGGTGTATTTCGCCAGCACGTCCACCTCCAGGTTGACCGGATCCCCGGCCACCTTGCCACCGAGCACGGTGGAACGCAGCGTCTCCGGGATGAGCCCGACCTCGAACCAGTCGCCGCCCACCGCGGTCACGGTCAGCGACACCCCGTCCACCGCGATCGATCCCTTCTCCGCGACGTACCTGGCCAGCTCGGCCGGCATGCCGAACCGGACCGACTCCCAGCCGTCGCCGGGCGTCCGGGTCAGCAGCGTGCCGGTGCCGTCCACGTGCCCCTGCACGATGTGGCCGTCCAGCCGGCCGTCCACCCGGGCGGCCCGCTCCAGGTTCACCCGCTGACCGGACGACAACGTCCCGATCACGCTTCGCTTGAGGGTCTCGGCCATCACGTCGAAGTCCAGTACCAGCGCATTCCCGTCCGGTTGCTGACCGACCACGGTCAGGCAGACGCCGTTCACCGCGATCGAGGCGCCGTGCGCCAGGTCCGCGCCGATCCGTCGGGCCCGGACCCGCAGCACCGCGGAATCGCCGGACGGGACGAGCCCGGTCACCTCGCCGACCTCTTCGATGATGCCGGTGAACACTAGGGTGCCTCTCCCCTTCCGCGGCCCGCCGACACCGGCCGGCCGACGATCTTGAGGTCGTCGGCGAGCTGGCTGATCTGGACGATCTCCAGTGAGACGGCGTCCGACATGGTGGTTATTCCCGCATCCTCCAGCACGCTGGTTCCGGCACCGAGCAGTTTGGGCGCCAGGTAGGCGACCACCTGGTCGATCAGCCCCGCCTCCAGGAACGCTCCGGCGAGCGTCGGGCCGCCCTCCAGCAGCAGGTGCCGGACGCCCCGGTCGAACAGCGCCTTGCACGCGAAGCGGGGCACCGCGGTGTCCAGCACCAGCGTCTCGGCCGCCTCGTCGAAGATCCGGGCCTCCTTGCCGACCCGGTGCCGCCGGTCCAGCAGCACCCGCAGCGGCTGGTGCTCGGCCAGCACCTCGGTGCCGTCCGGCTGCTGGATCCGTACGGTCAGCTGCGGGTCGTCGGCCAGTACGGTGCCGCTGCCCACCAGCACCGCGTCCACCCGACCCCGCAGCCGGTGCACGTCCGCGCGGGACAACGCGTTGCTGATCCAGCGTGAGCTGCCGTCGGCGGCCGCGGCCCGGCCGTCCAGGGTGGCGGCGAACTTCCAGGTGACGAACGGCCGGGCGTGCACCACCGCGTGCAGCCACGGCCCGAGCGCGGCCTCACTGACCAGGGCCACCTCGACCCCGGCGACCACCTGCACGCCGGCCCGGCGCAGCCGGTCGGCGCCGCCGGCGGCCACCGGATTCGGGTCGTCGGCGGCGTAGACC
>DASUAC010000322.1:0-2604 GCA_035763985.1 Jatrophihabitans sp.
CCGTCGGGGCTGGTGGCCCGCACCGGAGCCACCAGCCCCGCTCCCGGCGCCCCAGGCCCGTTACTAATCCCGAAAGAGAGGGTCCACGGTGGTTGTGCTCCCACCCGGCAGCCGACAAGCCTCTGATCAAATCACGGACACCACTGCGGCCGAGCCGCCACCCGCGCCGGCCCAACCGCGCCGGCGCCGCCGGCCGGCGTTGGCCAAACGCGAAGCCCGGGCCGGGTGGGCGTTCCTGTCCCCGACCCTGGTGATCGTGCTCGTCGTCGTGATCTTGCCCATGCTGTGGACGATCATGCTGGCATTCCAGGACATCCATCTGATCAACATCAGGTCGGCGGGTGTGTTCGGCTCCTACAGCCTGGACAACCTGCGCCAAGTGCTGTCCTCACCGGATTTCCGCGCGGCACTGGAGACGACCCTCTTTTACACCATCTTCGGCACCATCTTCTCGATCGGCGTCGGGTTGGTCGCAGCCCTGGTGGTGCGCCGACCGTTCCGCGGCCGGTCGGCGGTGCGCGGCATCATGCTGTTGCCCTACGTCGCCCCGGTGGTGGCGATGACCTTCGTCTGGCAGATCATGCTCAACCCGCAGTTCGGCATCGTCAACCACTACGGCATCAGCATCTTCGGCTGGCACCACGCGATCCCGTTCCTGTCCGAGCAGACCGGCAAACTGTCGCTTTTCGGCTGGCACTTGAGCGTGCCCACCGCCCTGATCACGGTCATCGTCTTTGAGACCTGGCGCTACTTCCCGTTCTCGTTCTTGTTCATCCTCGCCCGGCTGCAGGCCATGCCCGCCGACCTGGAAGAAGCCGCGCGGGTGGACGGCGCAACCCCGACCCAGCGGTTCGGCTACGTCATCTGGCCCCAGCTGCGTCCGGTCATCGCGATGCTCGCCGTGCTGCGTTTCATCTGGACCTTCAACAAGTTCGACGACGTGTACCTGCTTACCGGCGGCGGCGCCGGCACCGAGGTGGCCAGCGTGCGGGTCTACCACCTGCTCACCGCCCAAGGCAACGTCGGCGCCTCCGCCGCCCAAGCCGCGGTGCTGGCCGTCGTGCTGGTGATCTGCCTGGCGATCTACTTCATCTTCTTCGGCCGCAAGGTCGGACTGGGAGACCCGACATGACCACCCTCGCCCCACCCCGGCGGCGGTTCGCCCGCCGGCGCCGACACCAGCAGCTGACCTGGAACCGCGACAGCATCGAGACCGTCGTCTTCGGCGTCCTGAAGTGGATCTGCGTCGCGGTGTTCGTGATCGTGTCGCTGTTCCCCTTTTACTACATGGTGCTGCTGTCGGTGCGCACCATCCAACGGCTGCTGCTGTCCCCCGGCGAGCTGTTCCCGTCCTCGTCGGAGTGGAGCCTCGCCACCTACACCAACGTGCTCGACCCGGTCAGCAAAGGCGGGCAAGGCTTCCTGATCCTGCTGCGCAACAGCGGCCTGATCTCCATCGCCACCGTCATCATCACCTTGCTGATCGCCATCCCGGGCGCCTACGCGGTCAGCCGGCTGCGGTTCACCGGCCGCCGCCTGGTCCAACTGCTGTTCCTGGCCGTGTACCTGTTCCCCAGCATCGTGCTGGCCATCCCGCTGTTCGTGCTCTTCACCCGCCTCGGGCTGCGCGGCAGCCTGGCCGGCCTAGTCCTGGTCTACATCTCCCAGACCGTGCCCGTCGCGATCTACATGCTCACCAACTACTTCGCCAGCGTGCCGCCCAGCCTGGAAGAAGCCGCCGCCGTCGACGGCTGCTCCCGGCTGCGGATCCTGTGGAGCGTGCTGCTCCCACTCGCCCGACCCGCGCTGATGGCCACCGGCCTGTACGTGTTCATGATCGCCTGGAACGAATACCTGTTCGCGCTGCTGTTCCTCGTCGAGGTCCGCGGCCATTGGACCGTATCCCTCGGCCTGGCTCAGCTCGCCGGCAGCGTCAACATTCCAACCACCGTGTTAATGGCCGGATCGGTTATCCTCACCCTCCCCATCCTCATACTGTTCTTCCTCACCGAAAGACTGCTAGCCGAAGGTCTGACAGCAGGTGCCGAAAAGGGGTGACCCGGGTTGGTCGGCAGCGCCACGGACCTGCCCGGCAACCCGGTCATCGACAACCTGACATCGACCTCGGCCGGCCATCTGTTCCAGCTCATCCGCGACGGCACCGTGCACACCCGCCGCGAACTGATCGAGGTCACCGGCCTATCCCGAGTCACCGTCACCCAACGCGTCGACGCCCTCATCAACGGCGGGTATCTCCGCGAACACGGCGAAGCCGTCTCCACCGGCGGTCGGCGACCACGCCGGCTGGTGCCCGCCTACGAGACCAAAACCATCCTCACCGCGGCCCTCGGCGCCACCCACGGACGCCTAGCCATCCAGGACGCCTCCGGCGCCACGCTCACCCACCAGGCGATCGAATCCAACATCGCCAGCGGTCCGACCGCCGTCCTCGCCCGGGTCACCAGACAGTGGAAACGCATGCTCACCAAGACCGGACGCAGCGGCCATTCGGTGTGCGG
This sequence comes from Jatrophihabitans sp., assembly GCA_035763985.1. Lineage (GTDB taxonomy): Bacteria > Actinomycetota > Actinomycetes > Mycobacteriales > Jatrophihabitantaceae > Jatrophihabitans_A. The sequence continues at coordinate 2,520 of DASUAC010000322.1, forward strand.
CATCGGGCTCGGCGTGCCCGGCCCGGTCAACGCCGACACCGCGCAACTTGTCCGGCCACCGATCATGCCCGGCTGGGACGGCTAC
>DASUAC010000323.1:0-2708 GCA_035763985.1 Jatrophihabitans sp.
CCGCTCCGTTCGAGTAAGACCGGGTCAGTCGCAACCCTGGGTGCCGACCGACTGGGTGGCGGTCAGGCCCGCTCGCGCGTCCGGCTCGACCTGGGCGTTGGTGAGCACGTAGCCGACGTCGTTCTGGTCGATGCTGGCGGCGAACACGATGCCGTACACCTCGCCGGTGGCGCTGAGCAGCGGGCCGCCCGAGTTGCCCGGCCGGACCTGGCCGCGCACCGTGTACACCTGCCGGGTGACCGTCCGGCTCTGGTAGATGTTCGGCCCGCTGACCTTGGTCCGGGCCGCGATCCGGGCGGCCACCGCGGTGAACGGACCGTTCGCCGGATAGCCGGCCACCACCGCCGATGTCCCGCTGCCGACCGGACCGGCCAGGGTGAGCGCCCGCCGGTTCAAGCCCGGTACGTACAGCACCGCGACGTCGGCGTTCGGGTCATAGACCACCACCCGGGCAGGCAGGCTGCCACCGCCGGGCAACGACACCTTCGGCTGGCGTACGCCGGCCACCACGTGTGCGTTGGTGAGCACCCGCTGGTTGGCATAGACGAAACCGGAGCCCTCCACCGACCGGCTGCAGGACGGCGCGTCGCCGGTCACCTTGAGGATGGAGTTCGCCGCCACCCGGGTGGCGGTCGGGATCGCCGCCGGATCCGGCGCCGGCACCGACGGCGCGAGCAGGGTGGCGAACGGGCCGGACACCGCCGGCAGGTCGTGCTGCTGCACCTCCCGCAGCAGCGTGGCGACCACCTGCTGGCCCTGGTTGGGGATCGCCCGGTCGATGGTCTGCAACACCAGGCTGCGGTGGATCTGGCGGGCCAGCGGCGGGGCCGGCGCGTAGGCCAGCGCGAGCGCGAACAGCCAGGCCACCGCCAGCAACGAGACCACTGAGATGACCGCGCCGCCCACTCCGTCGACCGGGCCGAGCGGGGTGGCCACGATCAGCGCGCGTAGTTTGCCGCCGACCCACTGACCGGCGAAGTTGCCGATCGAGGCGAAGACCAGCACCACGGCCAGCGTGACCAGCCGCTGGCCGAGCGCCTGATCCGCGGCGATCGCATTGCTCGGTGCGGACAGGATGCCGCGGGCCAGCGACGGCGCTACGTGCACGCCGATCACCGCGCCGGCCGCGAAGCCGAGGAAGGAGGTGATCGAGCAGATCAGCCCGCGCCGGAAGCCACCGAAGCCGGCAAGCACCGCCAGTGCGATGAGCAGCACGTCGAGCAGGTCACCGTGCACGGGGGAGTCCCTTTCGCCAGTTGCCGGAGCACAAGTGTGGCAGTCCCGGCTGTGGCGGCCTGGCAAAGGCGTGCCGCATCGGTCGCACAGAGCAGTATCGGCAGTCAGTCGGCCCGGTTGACCGAGCGGCTCGCGCCGGGCGGGACTCGTCCTGACCGGCCGGCCCTGGCCGGGCGGGATCGTCACTCCCGCCGTAGCGTCTCCGGCGCGCGCAGGCCCAGCACGGCGGCCGCCACCAGCACCGCCGCGGTCACTCCGAACGCCGAGCCGTAACCGGTCGTGTCGGCCAGGAATCCGGCGATCAGTGGCCCGGACAGGCTGCCCACGTCGCCGGCCATCTGGTACACCGCCACCACCGTGCCGCCGCGGCCGCCCACCACGTCGCCGAGCATCGCACCGGGTGCCACGTCCAGCAGCCCGCTGCCGGCGCCGAAGACCACCATGGCGACCAGGAACAGCGGCAGGGCTGCCACCGGGGCCAGCAGCAGGCAGCCCGCGGCGCTGCCCAGGCAGCCGGTCAGCAGCACCGGACGCCGGCCCCGCCGGTCGGTCAGCCGGCTGCCGATCAACAACGTCGCGACGTTGGCGGCGGTGAACACGGTCAGCCCGATGCCGGTCCAGATCGGCGACCGGTGCAGCACCTCGAGCACCAGCAGCGGGATGATCGCGGCCCGGACGCCCAGCGAGGCCCAGTTGTCGGCCAGGTTGGCGAACGCCGCGGCCCGGAACGCCGGCAGCCGCAGCGCCCGGCCGACGGTCAGGCTGGGTTCGGCCGGCCGGGCCGGGTCGATCCCGGATTGCCTGCCGCGCCTGGGCAACAGCGCCAGGCCGACCGCCCCGGCCGCGGCCAGGGTTCCGGCGTAGAGGAAGAACGGGGCACGCAGCGACCAGCCGGTGATCAGGCCGCCGAGACCCGGCCCGGCGATGCCGCCGACCAGGAAACCGCCGCTGAACGCGCCGACCGCCCGCCCTCGCTGGCCGGACGTGGTCACCCCGATCAGCAGCGAGTTGGCCGACACCGAGAACATCGCCGAACCGATGCCGCCGGCGCCGCGCAACACCAGCAGCTGGACGTAGTCGGAGGCGAAGCCGGCCAGCGCGCTGCTCACCGCGACGATGCCGATGCCGGCGCCCAGCACTATCCGTTCGCCGATCCGGTTGACCAGCCGGCCCACCCCCAGCGCGGAACTGAGCCGCATCAGCGCGAACGCGCTGATCACCGCGCCGGCGGCCGTCCGGGACACGCCGAAGCTGCGGGCGAACAGCGGAATCGCCGGTGCCACGATGCCGAAGCCGGCCGCCACGAAGAACGCCACCGCGGACAGCACCGCCACCTCGACCGGCAGCCCGCGCAGCGGCCCGTTCGAGATCAGCCTTGCCGAGCCGGCACGTTCCGGATCGGTGCCGGTGCCAGCCCGGTCACCGGTGGGGGTAGCCACCGGGCCTGCCGAACTCGCGCCGTCCTAGCCGTT
>DASUAC010000324.1:0-3122 GCA_035763985.1 Jatrophihabitans sp.
AAGGTGTAGAGCCACATCCAGGGCTGACCGGGGTAATTGCCGCTCTCGTTCATCATTCCCCACTGGTCGCCGCCCAGGTGCTCGGCGCGGGCCTGGTCCTCCAGGTAGCCGCCGTCGGACAGCAGCAGCAGTGCGCGGGTCTGGTCCGCCGGGTAGAACACATTCGGCGAGGCCAGCAGCGACTCCAGCCCGCCGCCGCGGGCCAGCTGCAGGAACCGGTCGGCCAGCAGCGGCACCGGGCCGTACTGGCCCGGCTGGACCTTGCTGGGATCTCCGTCCGGTGCCGCGGCGAGCGCGTCGGAGTAGTGGGCTGCCCAGCTCGCCTGCTGGTTGGCGCCGGACCGGTGCCAGACGTCCATCGCGCCGGACAGCTCGCTGTCGTCTCCGATGCTGGCCAGCGGATCCAGCACCAGCTCCTGGGCGCTGTCCACCGGGATCCGGACCCCGGCCCACTTCTGCAGCTTGATCGGCCCGATCTGCTGCCCGGACCCGGCGTCGTTGTACGGCGGACCGTACGTGGCGCTGGTGCTGGTGCCGGCCAGCTCCGCGGTCGCGGTGGCCACCACGTCGTTCGGCGCGGCCTGCGCCCAGGCCTGCAGGGTGATCGGCTTGCGGTCGGGGGAGGAGAAGATGCCGGCCAGCAGCAGGCTCAACGCGAGCACGATCCCGAGCGCGATGACGAATTCTTTGACCAGGTCGTACTCCCGGGTGCGGAACAGGTGCGCGTCCGGGGTCCGGCCGGGCGGCCTGCGGAAGGAGATTCCGGTCATCGCTCGACGTTCCGATCGGCGGGCTCGGCCGTCGTGGCCTGCGCCGAGACGATGATCGACTCAGCAGCCGCGACCACCCCCGCGCTGGTGCCCAGCTGGGCCGTTTCGGCCGGTGGTAGCGCGTCGAACGGCGGCACCACCCCGTGCCGGCGCACCAGCAGCAGATGGACGACGACCAGCACGCCGACGACCAGCGGCAGCAGCACCACATGCCAGAGCAGCATCTTGGCCGGATCGAGCACGTTGAAGTACGCCCCGATGCCGGCGGCGTTCAGCCCGTCCTTGGCCTGGGTGGAGATCCACTGCGAGTCGAAGTTGGACTGCGACAGGTAACCGGTGAAGGCGGTGCCGATCGAACCGACGAAGCACACCGCGCCGGTGATCCAGGTCAGTGCCCGCCTTCCCCGCCAGGCGGCCATGAAGAACTTGCCCCACAGGTGGATCACCATGAAGGCGAAGAACAACTCGACGCTCCACAGGTGGACCGAGTTGACGAAGTGCCCGACCGATGAGGTGTGCCACCAGGCCGAGCCGCCGACCGACAGGACCACCCCCGAGCCGAGCACCACCAGCAGCGCGGCCAGGGTCGCGACCCCGAATACATAGATCCAGGAACGTAGGTAGACCGGCTGCCGGTCCGGCAGCCATTGGCCCGGCGGGACCGTCCGGTTGATCCGCCGGCGCAGCCGACCGGTCCAGTTGCGCTCCGGCCCGGTGCCGGCTCCGGTCAGCGGATTGCTGTCAGCCCTGGTCATCGTCACCGCTCCCGCGCTCGGCGAGTGGATCGGTCATCGGCCCGGCGGACGGCGGAGCGGGGAACGGGACGAGCAGCGCCGCGATGAACAGCACCAGCATCACGCCGATCACGATCAGGTTCGCCACCGAGATCTGAATGACGCCCCAGTGCACGTAGCTGCCGGCGGCCAGCGCCGGACGGGTTGCCGCATCCATCCCAACCTCCCGTGCACGCCCGGAGCGCGCCACTGCAAGCAGTGCACGGCGGGAGAACATCAACAACCAGAGCCGAAAGTCCCGGATGCGGGCGGACGCCGCGGTACCAGGCACGGCGAAGCAGCGGGTCCACCGGACGTAGCCAGCCGGGACCTTCGGCTCTGCATCGGTTGCCGGGCCGCGAGCAGGCTGGAAGGCATCGGATCAGCCAGGCCGGCATCGGAGGCCGCGCCGGCGGCCGGCTAGGGGGTCGTCATGACGACGCGGATCGGCATCAACGGGCTCGGCCGGATCGGCCGCGACTACCTGCGGTACGTGCTCGACGCGGACGATCTGGAAGTGGTCGCGGTCAACGACGTCGCCGCTTTGCCAGCGTTGGCCAGGCTGTTACGCCATGACAGCACCTTCGGTCCGCTGCGTGCCGACGTCGAGGAGCTGGACAGCACGCTGTCGGTGAACGGCCGGAAGATCGCGGTGAGCTCCGCCCGGGATCCCGGCCAGTTGCGCTGGCGCGACCACGGCGTCGAGGTGGTGATCGAGGCCACCGGCAAGTTCCGTACCGGGGAGAAGGTCGCCGCGCACTTCCAGGCCGGCGCCGAGCGGGTCATCGTCTCCGCTCCCGGCAGCGGGCTGGACGCGACGATCGTCATGGGGGTGAACGAGCAGGCATTCGACCCGGCTCGGCACCGGGCGATCTCCAACGCTTCCTGCACCACCAACTGCGTGGCGCCGATGGTCAAGGTGCTGCATGACGCGTTCGGTCTCGAGCAGGGCTTCATGACGACGGTTCATGCTTACACCAACGACCAGAACGTGCTCGACGCGCCGCACAAGGATCCGCGCCGGGCCCGCTCGGCGGCGGTGAACATCATCCCGACCTCGACCGGCGCGGCGCGCGCGGTGGCCGAGGTGATCCCGGAGCTGGCCGGCCGGCTGGACGGGATCGCGTTGCGGGTGCCGGTGGTGGACGGCTCGCTGGTCGACCTGGCCGCCTACCTGGCCCGGCCGGTCGACGTCGCCGAGGTCAACGCCGCGTTCGAGGCGGCGGCGGCCACCGGTCCGCTGGCCGGCCGGCTGCGTTACACCACCGAACCGGTCGTTTCCACCGATGTGATCGGGGATTCCGCTTCGTGCCTGTTCGACTCCGCGCTGACCCAGGCGGCCGGCCGGTTCGTCAAGGTGTTCGGCTGGTACGACAACGAGTGGGGTTACACGTGCCGGCTGGCCGACCTGACCCGCCTGGTGGCCGAGCGCCCATGACCACCGGGGAAGCGGATGCGGTCCGCGCCGACGGTGGGCTGGTCCACATCCGACCGGTTCGCAGCGACGATCGCGCGGCCCTGCTCGATCTCGATCAGCGGGTGTCCGACCGCTCGATCTACCTGCGGTTCTTCACGGTCA
>DASUAC010000325.1:0-3621 GCA_035763985.1 Jatrophihabitans sp.
GTCGACCTCGACCGCCTCCGCGCCGAGCCGGGCCGACTCCTGGGACTCCGCCAGCACCCAGCACACCGCATGGCCGTAATACATCACCTCGGCCGGGAACAGCGGCTCGTCCTGCTTCTCGCCGGCGTCGTTCACGCCGGGCACATCGGCCGCGGTGAGCACCCGGACCACGCCGGGCACCCGGCAGGCCGGCTCGGTGCGCAGTCCGAGCACCAGAGCGTGCGCGTGCGGCGCCTGCACCGGCCAGGCGTGCAGCACGCCGGCCGTCCGGGCGAGCAGGTCGTCGGTGTAGAGCGCGCTGCCGGTGACATGCAGCGCCGCGCTCTCATGCGGGATCTCCGTCCCGACGACGGGATCGTCCGGCCGGTCGGCAAGCGGGCCGTAGCTTGGCGTGCTCATGTCGGCACCTCCTTGCTCTTCGCGCGAGCGCTCATCGCGGATTCGCTCCGCTCCTCGCTCGCTGCGCTCGCTGCGATGCTCACTCATGCACCTCCTTGCCGGGATGCTCGGCGTGCAGTTTCAGCAGCGATTCACGCAGCATCGCGATCCGGTACTCGGCGCTGGCCCGGTGATCGGACAGCGGCGTACCGGCTTGGGCCAGGGTCGCAGCGGCTGCCTGGACGGTCGCCGGCGACCACTGCCGGCCGATCAGCGCGGCCTCGGCGTCCCGGGCCCGCAGCGGGGTGGCCGCGACGCCGCCGAGCCCGATCCGGGCCTCGGCCACCGTGCCCCGGTCCAGTCGCAGCGCGTAGGCCACCGCGACGCTGGAGATGTCGTCGAAGCGGCGTTTGGCGATCTTGTGGAACGCGCTGATCGGCGCCACCGGCGTCGGAATCCGTATCGTCTTGATCAGCTCGTCCGGTCGCCGGACGCTCTGCCGGTAGCCGGTGAAGTAGTCCGCCAGCGCGACCGTGCGCTCGCCGTCCCGGGACGCCAGCACCAGCGATGCGTCCAGCGCGAGCAGGGCCGGCGCGGCGTCCCCGATCGGCGAGGCGGTGCCGAGGTTGCCGCCGAGCGTCGCGGAGTTGCGGATCAGCCGGGAACCGAACTGCGGCAGCAGCTCGGCCAGCAGCGGCACCGCATCGCCCACCGCCTGCTCGATCTCGGACAGGGTGACCGCCGCGCCGATCGAGATCCAGCCGTCGGAGACGGACAGTTCTCGCAACTCGGCGATCCGGTCGATGCCGATGGTCAGCGCCGGCCGGGCATGCCGCAGGTTGAGTTCGACGCCAAAATCGGTCGAGCCGGCCACCAGCTGCGCGGCCGGTTGCTCGGCCAGCAGCTCCAGCGCCTCGGCCAGATCCGCCGGCCGGGCGTAGCTGCCGTGCCGGCCGGTGAGCCGGATCGCCGGGCTGGCCGGCGCCGGCCGGCGCAGCCGGGCCAGCAGCGGATCGTCCGGATCCGGTTGGCCGAGTGCGTACGCCGCGTCCCGGATCGGCCGGTAGCCGGTGCACCGGCACAGGTTGCCGCTGAGCGCATGCAGGTCGAAGCCGTTCGGCCCGTGCTCGGCATCGTGCGCCGCGGGCTGGTCCGCCGGCTGATGCCCGTCGGCCGGCGGCTGATGCCCGTTCTGGCCGGCGGTGACCGGCCGGCGATCGGGACGGTAGTACTCGGCGGCCATCGAGCAGACGAAGCCGGGCGTGCAGTAGCCGCACTGCGAGCCACCGCGGCCGGCCAGCTCGCGCTGCACCGGATGCAGATCGTCGGCGCTGCCCAGGCCCTCGGCGGTGATCACCTCCTGGCCGGCCAGCCCGGCCGCCGGCAGCAGGCAGGCGTTCACCGCGGTCCACCGGGTGCCGTCGCCGTCCGGGCGGGCCACCAGCACCGCGCAGGCGCCGCACTCGCCCTCGGCGCAGCCCTCCTTGGTCCCGGTCAGGCCGGCCGATCGCAGCCATTCGAGCAGCGTGACGTGACCGCCGACGTCGCCGAGGTCACGGCGCTGCCCGTTGACGACCAGCCGAGCTTCCACCGAAGTCTCCCGTTCGCTGCCCAGGGGGTGCCTCCAAATGTACGAGAGTCCCGGCCGCCGGCATACGAGAACCGGACGAACGCCCCGGCGCGCATGACAGAATGGCGACTCATCATGCCCCGGGCTGACCGAGCCCGCGTGGAGGAGGGATGGCGACGTGGCCGAGGCGGCGGTGGTGACGGCGCGATCCGCGCCGGACGGGGCCGAGGACATCCTCACCCCGGACGCGCTGGCCTTCGTCGCCGACCTGCAGCACCGGTTCGGCCCGCGGCGCGAGGAACTGCTGGCCGCCCGGCGCGCCCGGTACGCCGAAGTCGCCCGTACCGGCCGGCTGGACTTCCTGCCCGAAACGGCCGACGTCCGCGCCTCGGCCTGGACGGTTGCCGGCGCGCCGGCCGACCTGACCGATCGGCGGGTGGAGATAACCGGTCCCACCGAACGCAAGATGGCGATCAACGCGCTGAACTCCGGGGCCAGGGTGTGGCTGGCCGACCTGGAGGACGCCAACACCCCGCACTGGCACAACGTGGTCGGCGGCCAGTCGGTGCTGCGCGACGCGGTGCGCCGGGAGCTGGCGTTCACCTCGGCCGAGGGCAAGCAGTACGCGCTGCGCACCGACGCGCCACTGGCCACCATTGTGGTCCGGCCGCGCGGCTGGCACCTGGACGAGCGGCACCTGGCGCTGGCCGGCCGGCCGGTGACCGGCGCGCTGGCCGACTTCGGGCTGTACTTCTTCCACAACGCCGCCGAACTGCTCGGCCGCGGCAGCGGCCCCTACTTCTACCTGCCCAAGCTGGAGAGCCACCTGGAGGCGCGGCTCTGGAACGACGTGTTCAGCCACGCCGAGGCCGCGCTGGACATCCCGCACGGCACGGTCCGGGCCACCGTGCTGATCGAGACCATTCCGGCGGCCTTCCAGATGGAGGAGATCCTCTACGAGCTGCGCGAGCACGCCGCCGGCCTGAACGCCGGCCGCTGGGACTACCTGTTCAGCGTGATCAAGAACTTCCGTGAGCGCGGGCGTGATTTCGTGCTGCCGGACCGCAACCAGGTCACCATGACCGCCCCGTTCATGCGGGCCTACACCGAGCTGCTGGTCACCACTTGCCATGCCCGGGGTGCCTACGCGATCGGGGGAATGGCGGCGTTCATCCCGAACCGGCGGGATCCGCAGGTCACCGAGACCGCGCTGGCGAAGGTGCGCCAGGACAAGCAGCGGGAGGCGACCGACGGCTTCGACGGTTCCTGGGTGGCGCACCCGGATCTGGTGCCGGTCTGTGCGGAGGTGTTCGACGGCGTGCTCGGCGACCGGCCGAACCAGCTCGACCGGCGCCGGGAACGGGTCACGGTGACCGCCGAGGAGCTGCTGGACATCGCGGCCACGCCGGGCACGGTGACCCGGGACGGGCTGCGCAACGACATCGCGGTGGCGCTGCGCTACGTCGGGGCCTGGCTGGCCGGCAGCGGCGCGGTGGCCATCTTCAACCTGATGGAGGACGCCGCCACCGCCGAGATCGCCCGGTCCCAGGTCTGGCAGTGGATCCGCAACGAGGTACGGCTGGACGACGGGCAGCGGGTCGACCGGGAGCTGGTGCGCGACCTGGCGGCCGAGGAGCTGGCGAAGGTCACCGCCGAGCTGGGCGACCCGGACG
>DASUAC010000326.1:0-4170 GCA_035763985.1 Jatrophihabitans sp.
GCTGCTCGACGCGTCGGCTCCGATCAGTGAGCAGGACCAGCGGGTGATCGCGAACGTCGTCGAGGCCGGCCGCGCGATGGTGATCGCGTTCAACAAGTGGGACCTGGTCGACGAGGACCGGCGGCTGCAGCTGGACCGGGAGGCCGACTGGGAACTGCAACGGGTGCAGTGGGCCCCGCGGGTGAACGTGTCGGCCAAGACCGGACGGGCGGTGGACCGGCTGGCCGGGGCGCTGCGTACCTCGCTGGAGTCCTGGGACCGACGGATCCCGACCGGCCAGCTGAACAGCTGGCTGCGGGAGGTGGTTACGGCGACGCCGCCACCGGCCCGCGGCGGCAAGCACCCGCGGGTGCTGTTCGCCACCCAGGCCGACACCCGTCCACCCCGGTTCGTGCTGTTCACCACCGGCTTCCTGGAGGCCGGCTACCGCCGCTTCCTGGAGCGCCGGCTGCGCGAGGACTTCGACTTCACCGGTACGCCGCTGCAGGTCTCGGTGCGGGTACGGGAGCGCGAGCGGCGCTGAGGATCGCGCTGAGCGTCGGCGACAGGGACGCGGTAACCGGTGCGATAGAGTTCAGTCTCGGTCGCCGGCCGCTCGCGCCGTCGCGGGCAGGCGGCGAACCGGGCTGTGGCGCAGCTTGGTAGCGCACCTGACTGGGGGTCAGGGGGTCGCAGGTTCAAATCCTGTCAGCCCGACCGGCTGGACGGCGCCGGGTGGTGGCCGGTGCGGGTGGGGGAGGCTTGCTGGTGACATCGGACCAGCCCGCCGCCCTGCCGATGCCGGCCGTCCGAGAGGTGCTGACCTGGCCGAACCTGCTCAGCTGCGCCCGGCTGGCCGGCGTGCCGCTGTTCCTGTGGTTGCTGCTCGGCCCGCACGCGGACGGCTGGGCGTTGACCGTGCTGGCGTTGTCCGGGGTCACCGACTGGGCCGACGGCGTGCTGGCGCGCAAGCTGAACCAGCAGTCCCGGCTGGGTGCGCTGCTGGATCCGGCGGTGGACCGGCTCTACATCCTGGCCAGCCTGCTCGGCCTGCTGCTGCGCAACATCGTGCCGCTGTGGCTGGTGCTGCTGCTGATCGGCCGCGACCTGGTGCTGGCCGCCACCCTGCCGGCGCTCAAGCGGCGCGGCCTGACCGGGTTGCCGGTGCACTACCTCGGCAAGGCCGCCACGTTCGCGCTGTTGTACGCGTTCCCGTTCCTGCTGCTGGGTAGCCACCCGGGCACCATCAGCTCGATCGCCAAGCCGATCGCCTGGGCGTTCACCATCTGGGGTACCGGGCTGTACCTGTGGGCCGGCGGGCTGTACCTGGTCCAGGTACGGCGGATCGTGGCGAGCATCCCGGCCCGATGACCCAACTCAAACGTCCCCGGGTGGACATCTCCAGCGCGACCCTGTCCGAACTGCTCAACAACACCCTGGATCCCGGCTACCGTTCGGCTGCCACCCGGGACCGGCGCAAGCACTGGTGGGACGGCCCGCTGGTCTGGCTGAGCTGCCTGGCGGTGGGGCTGCTGCTGGTGATGGCCTACCAGCAGACCCACCTGGCCGCGCCGGCCCGGGACGCCGCTCGGCAGGACCTGATCAGCCGGATCAAGGCGGCGCAGTCCACCGCGAACCGGCTGGACGCCCAGGCGAAGCAGTTGGCCGAGCAGGTGGGGGCGCTGCGCGACGCCCAGTTGCCGGCCGACGACGCCGCGCTGCGAGCGGCCGAGGTGGCGGCCGGCGCGGTCGCGGTGTCCGGTCCCGGCATGCAGGTGGTGATCGGCGAGCCGACCAGTACGCCCAGTTCCGATTCCGGCCGGCCGGGCAGCACCCCGCAGAGCCAGGTCGCGGTGATCCACGACACCGACGTCCGGGCGGTGGTGAACGAGCTGTGGGCCGACGGCGCCGAGGCGATCGCGGTCAACGGCCTGCGGCTGACGCCGGACTCGGTGATCCGGTTCGCGGGCGAGTCGATCCTGCTCGACTTCTCCCCGTTGACCAGCCCGTACACCATCTCGGCCATCGGGGACGCGAACGGCCTGCAGGTGGGCTTCGCCCAGTCCTCGATCGCCCGCCGGCTCAAGACGCTGGTCGCGGTGGCCGGGATCAGCTTCCGGTTCGGTGGCAAGACGAAGTTGCAGCTGCCGTCGGTTACCGTGGGCGAGCCGCACTACGCTTCGATCGGACCGGCCTCGACCGCACCCAGCCCGTCGGCCGGCGGCCCCAGCAGCAGCCCGTCCCCAACTACAACGGAGTCTCGATGATCGCCGCGATCGCCCTGGTAATCGGCGTGATCCTGGGCATTGTCTTCCGGCCGACCGTGCCGCTGTGGATCGAGCCGTACCTGCCGATCGCGGTGGTCGCCGCACTGGACGCGGTCTTCGGCGGCATCCGGGCCCGGCTGGACGGCATCTTCGACGCCAAGGTGTTCGTGGTCTCGTTCGTGTCCAACGTGCTGGTCGCGGCACTGATCGTGTTCATGGGCGACAAGCTGGGCGTGGGCAGCCAGCTGTCCACCGCCGTGGTGGTGGTGCTCGGCATCCGGATCTTCGGCAACGCCGCCGCCATCCGGCGGCATCTGTTCCGGGCCTGAGGATGACCGGGCAGCACGAGGCCGAACCCGCTCCGCCGGACGACGCAGCGGCAGCGGCCGCGCAGCAACCGGACGAGGCGCAGCCAGCACAGCAACCGGACGAGGCGCAGCCAGCGCAGCAACCGGACGAGGCGCAGCCAGCACAGCAACCGGACGAGCCGGCCGGCCGCAGCCGCCGGCTGAACCGGGGTGCCACCGCGTTGATCGGCGTGTTGCTGGCCGCGCTCGGCTTCGGCCTGGCCGTCCAGTTGCAGTCGAACTCCAAGAACGACTCCCTGGCCGGCGCCCGCGAGGACGACCTGGTGCGCATCCTGGACGACCAGAACAGCCGGATCCAACGGCTGCAGAGCCAGCTGACCGAGCTGCAGTCGGCCAAGCAGCGGTTGTCCGACAGCAGGAACGGCAATGCCGCCGCCCGGGCGGAGGCGCAGCGGCAGGCGGATGCGCTGGCGATCCTGACCGGTACGGCGCCGGCGCACGGTCCCGGCCTGACCGTCACCATCACCGACCCGCAGCACGCGCTGCATGCCGAGGATCTGCTCGACGTGGTCGAGGAGCTGCGCGGGGCGGGTGCCGAGGTGATCCAGTTCGGCCCGGTGCGGATCGGTGTCAGCAGCGCCTTCACCGACGCGCCCGACGGGGTGCAGCTGGATCACATCACCATCGGTTCGCCGTACGAGATAAAGGCAATCGGCGATCCGTCGACGCTCGACACCGCGCTGAACATCACCGGCGGGGTGGTCAACACCGTGCACGCGGTGGGCGGCCAGGTGGACATCGAGCACTCCGGCGAGCTCAGCATCACCGTGCTGCGCAGCAACCCCAGCCCCCGGTACGCCGTGCCCAACGGGAAATGACGTTCGACTTGCCCGCCGGGTGCCCGGCACCGGGACGCCGGATTCGGTAAGGTCGCGCCCGCAGGGTTTGAAAGATCCAGACCGTTACCGACAGGGGTGCGCACACCGATGGCCGAGGTTCCGTCCGATCTTCGCTACACCGCCGAGCACGAGTGGGCCAAGGTGACCAGCGGCAACACCGTGCGGGTCGGCATCACCGATTACGCACAGAGTTCGCTTGGTGACATCGTGTTCGTATCGGTGCATGCGCTGGACTCCGAGGTCGCGGTCGGGGACACCTTCGGCGAGGTGGAATCCACCAAGAGCGTGTCCGATCTGTACGCACCGATCGCCGGCTCCGTCGTGGCGCGCAACGAGGCGCTCGACGACAATCCGGAGCTGCTGAACTCCGATCCGTACGGCGAGGGCTGGATCGCCGAGATCGAGGTTGCCGACCCGTCCGCGCTAGACGATCTGCTGGATGCCGAGGGCTACCGCGCGGTCATCGCCGAATAGCCCGCGCCGCGTTGACCCCTCATTGCGCCGCGAACTAGGCTCGCCGGATATCGTGAGCGACTCGGCCGCAGGGATCCAGCCTTATAAAGAAAGGGCGTTGACCTAAGGTGTTCTGCACTGCGTGTGGCTCCGAGAACTCGCCGGACAGCCGGTTCTGTGCTCAGTGCGGTGCGCCGCTGACCGGCGCCAAGCGCGCTACCGGGCCGGATTCCACCTCGATCCTGGCCACCGGCGCGGTGATCG
>DASUAC010000327.1:0-4845 GCA_035763985.1 Jatrophihabitans sp.
CGCGCAGGCCGCGGTGGCCGCGCTGGCCGGCACGGCCGAACTGACCGTGCTGGTGCGCGAGCCGGAGCGGGCGGCAGAGCTGCTGGCGGCCGCCGAACGGCTGGCCGCGCCGGTCCGGCTGCGCCGGCTGTCCGACCTGGACCCGGCCGCCGGGCTGAGCGGGACGGCCGAGCTGCTGATCTCCACCCTGCCGGCCGGCGCCGCAGACCGGCTGGCGTCCCGGCTGCGGTTCGGTGCCGGCCAGGCGGTGCTGGACGTGGTCTACGCCGGCTGGCCGACCCCGCTGGCCCGCACGGCGCAGCAGGCCGGGGCGACCGTGATCGGCGGGGCCGCCGTGCTGCTGCACCAGGCCGCCGCCCAGGTCGAGCTCATGACGGGGCGTGCAGCTCCAGTCGAGGCCATGCGAGCGGCGATGCGGGCAGCCGCCCCGGGCTGTGGCTGCTGATCCGCTCCTCGGCGAGCCGCCGGTCGGCGGGGGTGTCCACGTCGGCCGAGCAGGCGTCGAAGTCGGGCACCCGCTCGATGTCGGCGCGCTCGTACAACGCCCGCACCGGCAGCCCGATGGGGGTGCCGAGCCTGGCCAGTGCGGCGCGCAGCGCCTCGGTGTGCCAGACCGCGGCCAGGTAGTTGGACCGGCCGCCGGTGTCGACCAGCAGCCCGGCGTCCCGGCCGCGGACGGTGACGCACTGGGCGAGCGGTTCCAGCGCGCCGCCGATGAACGGCAGGTCACCGGCCAGCACCGCCACCATCGGCTGGTTGACCAGCCGGAGCGCGGCGGCGATCGCCGCCACCGGGCCGGCGCCGGCCGGCCGCTCGGTGCAGAACACCGGTGAGCCGAGCGCGATCCGCCGCGGCCCCACCTGGATCCGGGTGCTCGCGCCGCTGGCCGCCAGCAACACGTGGTCGGCCAGCGGCCAGCCGGCCAGCGGGATGAGTGCCTTGGCGCCGAGTTCCTGACCGCCCAGCCGCACTCCGCGGCCGCCGGCCAGCACGATCGCGTCCAGGCCGAGCCGGGCCCGTACGCCGGCCAGCGCCTGCTCGGTGCTGGCGATGCTGGCCGGATCGGCGAAGCCGCGGCGCATGGTCAGCGCCAGCTCGAAGTGCTGTGCCGCCCGGTGCAGGTCGCCGCTGTCGTACCAGCGCCGGCCGACGTGCTGCAGGGTGGTGGCCTGCCGGTCCCGGCTCAGCGCGTACCGCCAGGCCCGCTCCTGGTAGGACTCGGCCCGGCCCAGATCGCGCCGCCTGCGGTGCAGCTCGGCGGCCAGCAGCAGCACCCGCCACTGGTCGGCGGACTCGGGGGGCTCGGCGAGCAGCCGGTCGGCCTCCGCCAGCGCCTCGTCGATCCGGCCCAGAATGCCCAGCAGCAGCGGCCGGTCCTCCGGTGCGGCATCGGTCAGCGCGGCCTCTGCCTCCGCCTGGTCGAGCTCGACCGGACCGAGTGTGTCCGGGTCGAGCGGCCAGCCCGAACCCTCTTGCATCGACTCATTGTCCCGCGACCGGACGCCGGTGTGGGTGGCGACGCGCGATCGGATTCGGCGGCGGAACCGGCGTAGCCGGTCGTACCGCACCGGCCGTACCGCACCGGCCGTACCGCCGGTGGGGGACAATCGTCGGCGTGCTGCGTTGGATGACCGCCGGGGAATCGCACGGGCCTGCCCTGGTGGCGATCCTGGAGGGGTTGCCGGCCGGGGTGGGCATCACCACCGAGCAGGTGTCGGCCGAGCTGGCCCGGCGTCGGCTCGGGTACGGCCGGGGGGCCCGGATGAAGTTCGAACGGGACGAGGTCGAGCTGACCGGCGGCGTCCGGCACGGGCTCACCATGGGTGGCCCGATCGCCGTCCGGATCGGCAACACCGAGTGGCCTAAGTGGCAGCAGGTGATGTCCGCCGACCCGGTGGACGCCGAACTGCTGGCCGGGCAGGCCCGCAACGAGCCGCTGACCCGGCCGCGGCCCGGGCACGCCGACCTGGTCGGCATGCAGAAGTACGAGCTGGCCGAGGCCCGTCCGGTGCTGGAGCGGGCCAGCGCCCGGGAGACCGCGGCCCGGGTCGCGCTCGGCGCGGTGGCCAAGCGCTTCCTGGCCGAGGCGCTGGACGTCGAGGTGCTGAGCCACGTGGTCGCGATCGGCGAGGTGTCCGTACCGGCCGGGGTGGTGCCGGGACGGGGCGAGCTGGACCGGATCGATGCCTCCGAGGTGCGTTGCCTGGACACCGAGGCTGCCAAGGCGATGATGCTGCAGATCGAGCAGAGCAAGCGGGCCGGCGACACCCTGGGCGGCGTGGTCGAGGTGGTGGCGCACGGGCTGCCGCCCGGCCTGGGCAGCCACATCCAGTGGGATCGGCGGCTGGACTCCCGGTTGGCCGCGGCGCTGATGGGCATCCAGGCGATCAAGGGCGTCGAGGTGGGTGACGGCTTCGAGCTGGCCCGGACGCCGGGCAGCCGCGCGCACGACGAGATCGAACGGGATCCGGACGGGGTGCTGCGCCGGCGCGCCGGCCGGGCCGGCGGCACCGAGGGCGGCATGTCCACCGGCGAACTGCTCCGGGTACGCGCCGCGATGAAGCCGATCTCCACCGTGCCGCGGGCGCTGCGCACCGTCGACGTGGCCACCGGCGAGCCGGCGGTGGCCATCAACCAGCGCTCCGACGTCTGCGCGGTGCCGGCCGCCGGCGTGGTGGCCGAGGCGATGGTGGCGCTGGTGCTGGCCGATGCGGTGCTGGAGAAGTTCGGCGGTGACTCGATCGCCGAGACCCGGCGCAACGTGACCGGCTACCTGGACCGGCTGGCCGAGCGCGGGCTGGCCGCCGGGCCGGAGCGGTGACCGGCGCCGCCGGACGGCCGGCCCCGGACCAGTCCGGTCAGGCGGTTCGGCCGGACCAGGCAGGCCAGTCGGTGGGGTCGGCCCCGGACCAGGCCGGTCAGGCGGTGCGCCGGCCGCGAGCGGTGCTGATCGGGCTGCCCGGCACCGGCAAGTCCAGCGTGGGCGCCCGGCTGGCCGGTCGGCTGTCGGTCTCGTTCGCCGACTCCGATCGGCTGGTCGTGCAACTGGCCGGCCGCAGCGTCGCCGAGATCTTCGCAACCGACGGCGAGCCGGCGTTCCGCCGACTGGAGGCGGCGGTGGTGCTGGAGGCGTTGACCAGCTTCGACGGCGTGCTCGCACTCGGCGGCGGGGCGGTGACCACCGAGCGGGTACGGGCCGGGCTGGCCCGGTCGGGGGTGCCGGTGGTGCTGCTCACCGCCGCGGCGCCCGAGCTGCTGCGCCGGCTCGGCCGCAGCCCGAATCCGCGCCCGCTGCTGGCCGGCGACCCGGCCGGCCGGCTGGCCACGCTGGCCGCCGAGCGGGACGAGTTGTACCGGCAGCTGTGCACCGTCACCGTGGACACCGCCGGCCGGTCGGTCGGCGCGGTGACCGAGCTGATCCTGCGGGAACTGCCCCGATGAGCGAGTTCGCGCGAAGAGGCAATGGGATGAGCGAGCGAGCATCGCAGGCGCGCCAGCGCCGAGGAGCGGAACGAGCGACCGATGAGCGCTCGCGCGAAGAGGCCATGGAATGAGCGTGACCCGGATCGAGGTCGGCGGCGCCAGTCCGTACCCGGTGCTGGTCGGCACCGGCCTGCTCGGCGAGCTGCCGTCGCTACTGGCCGGCGCGCATCGGGTGGGCGTCATCCATCCGCCGACCCTGCGGCTGACCGCACAGGCGGTGCGGGACGACCTGGCCGGCGCCGGCTTCGAGGCGCACCTGATCGAGGTGCCGGACGGCGAGGACGCCAAGACGCTGGGCGTGGCCGGCTTCTGCTTCGGGGTGCTCGGACGGATCGGTTTCACCCGCAGTGACGCCCTGGTCGGGCTGGGCGGCGGAACCACCACCGACCTGGCCGGCTGGGTGGCGGCGAGCTGGGTGCGCGGGATGCGGATCGTCCAGGTGCCGACCACGTTGGCGGGCATGGTGGACGCCGCGATCGGCGGCAAGACCGGCATCAACACCGAGCACGGCAAGAACCTGGTGGGCGCCTTCCACCCGCCGGCCGGCGTGCTGTGCGAGCTGGCCACCCTGGCGAGCCTGCCCGCCGGCGACTACCTGGCCGGGCTGGCCGAGGTGGTCAAGTGCGGCTTCATCGCCGACCCGGCCATCCTGGAGCTGATCGAGGCCGACCCGGAACGGGCGGCGAGCGCCGGCAATCCGGTGGAGCGGGAGCTGATCGAGCGCTCGGTGACGGTCAAGGCCCGGGTGGTGACCCAAGACCTGACCGAGCAGGGGCCGCGCGAGATCCTCAACTACGGCCACACCCTGGGTCACGCGATCGAACGTGCCGAGCGGTATCGCTGGCGGCACGGCGCGGCGGTGTCCATCGGCTTGGTCTATGCGGCCGAACTGGCCCGGGCGATGGGCCGGCTGGACGACGCCACCGCCGACCGGCATGCGGCGATCCTGAGCGCCTTGCGGTTGCCGGTGCGCTATTCCGGGGCCGGCTTCGGCGAGCTGCTGGACGGGATGCGGCGGGACAAGAAGGCCCGGGGCAACCGGCTTCGGTTCGTCCTGCTGGACGGCCTGGCCAGGCCGGTGACCGTGGCCGACCCGGATCCCGGCCTGCTGGCGGCCGCGTTCGCCGAGATCTCGGCGGACCCGAGCTAGTTCGACACGTGACGCCACTTTCGAAAGGAGCGCAGATGGCCAACCCGCGGGTGCTGGTGCTGAACGGGCCGAACCTGGGCCGGCTCGGCAGCCGGGAGCCGGAGATCTATGGCGACACCAGCTATCCGGAGCTGGCCGCGTTGTGCGTCCGGGCCGGTGCCGAACTCGGCCTGGCGGTCGAGGTACGCCAGTCCGACGCCGAGGCGGATCTG
>DASUAC010000328.1:0-2841 GCA_035763985.1 Jatrophihabitans sp.
GGTGGGCCGGGTCGAGTTCGCGGGCGGACGCGGCGTTGCGGCCGACCGCACGGGCCAGCGTGCCGACCAGCATGCCGAGCATCAGCCAGAGCCGGCTGAGCACCCGGCCGACTACGGCGAGCGGTGGCCGGCTGGCCTGCCGGGCATTCCGGCCGGTACGGCTTGCTGGTTGCCGGGTTCTGGTCGAGGTGGGCACCCAGTCACCGTAACGCTCTTCCTCAACTTGAGGGTGGACCGACACCGGGCGGGGCAGGCGCTACCGACCCCGGCTTGCGATTACAGGCCGGCGGCGGCCAGATCCTCGCGCAGGTGGCTGATCTCGTGCTCGGTGGCATCGACCATGGGCAGCCGGACCGGACCGGCCGAGCGACCCCGCAGGGTGAGCCCGGCCTTGACCAGGATCACCCCCTGGGTACGGAAGATGCCGGTGTAGATCGGCAGCAGCTGCTGGTGCAGCGCCAGCGCCTCGGCCACGTCGCCGCGCAGGTACGCCTCGATGAGCTCCTTGGTACGCGCGCCGGAGAAGTGGGTGGAGGTGCCGACCACGCCGACCCCGCCGACGGCCAGCAGCGGCAGGGTGAGCGCGTCGTCCCCGGCGTAGTAGGCCAACTGGGTCTCTGCGATCACCCGCGCGGAACTGGTCAGATCCAGCTTGGCGTCCTTGACCGCCACCACGTTCGGATGCCGGGCCAGCTCGATCAGCGTCTCGGGTGCGATCGGGGCTCCGGTACGGCCGGGGATGTCGTACACCATCACCGGCAGGTCGGTGGCGTCGGCGACCGCCCAGAAGTGCCGGAGCAAGCCGGCCTGCGGCGGCTTCGAGTAGTACGGCGTGACCACCAACAGGCCGTCCGCGCCGGCCTTGGCCGCCTGCTCGGCCAACTGGATGGTGTGCACGGTGTCGAAGGTGCCGACCCCGGCGACGACCCGCGCCCGGTCGCCGACCGCGTCCCGGACGGCGGAGATCAGCTCGGACTTCTCCACATCGCTGGTGGTGGGCGACTCCCCGGTGGTGCCGTTGACCACCAGGGCATCGTTGCGCTGGACGTCGACCAGGTATTCGGCGAGTGAGGCCGCGGTGCCGGTGTCCAGGTCGCCGGCCACACCGAACGGCGTCACCATGGCGGTCAGCAACCGGCCGAACGGCGGCTGGGAGTGCGCAAGCATGCCGCTACGCTACCGCCGCAACCGGCTTGATCGCTGTCATCGATCGATCGCCACTCCCATCGATCACCGATTCCCCAGGGCCGTCACCAGTCACCCCAGTCGACCAGCAGGTCCGCCCGGCCGCGGCCGGCCGCGATCAGCCCGGCATTGCGCTCGTCCGAGTCGGCTACCCAGCTGCGGGCCTCGTCCGTGGATTTGCCGAAGGCCACGTGCCGGGCGATCAACGCGGCCTGCCGCCGGCCGGGATCGGGGTCGAGGTACCAGACCTCGTCCAGCAGCGGGCGAACCTCCGGCCAGTACAGCAGGTAGTTGCCCTCGGTGATCACCAGCCGGGTGGACGGCGGGATGCCGAGCGCCGCCGCGATCGAATCCTCCCGGGCACGGTCGAAGACTGGTGCATAGACCACTCCCGGCTCCGTACCCAGCCGCCGCAGCAGCGCGACGTAGCCGGCCCGGTCGAAGGTCTCCGGAGCACCCTTGCGGTCGCGCAGGCCGAGCCGGCGCAGTTCGGCGTCGGCGATGTGGAAGCCGTCCATGCCGAGCAGCGCGACGGACGGTCCCAGCTCGGCCGCCAACCGGGCGGCCAGCCGCGACTTGCCGGCGCCGGGCGGCCCGGCGATGCCCAGCAGCCCGGGGCGGTGTGCTCGGCTGTGCGCTTGTTCTTCGGTCACCGGCGCAGGCAACAGCAGCCGCGCTCGGGCGAGCAGTTCGGCGAACTCGCGGACCGGCCCGGTCACCGTTCGCCGACGAGCGGCGAGGAGGCCAGCTCGGAGGAGTCCGGCAGGCTGGTGATCACGAAGTCGGCGAACGCCGCCGGCGCCAACTCCCGTAGCTGACGCAGGCATTCGATGACCACCGTGCGCATCTCCCGGTCGGCATGCTCGGCCGCCCGCATCCCGATCAGCTGCCGCCAGGCCCGCAGGTTGCCGGTCATCACCAGCGTGGTCGCGGTCGCGCCGGGCAGCAGGGTACGGGCCGCCTGGCGCAGTTGCTTGCGCTGCAGGCCGGCCTGCTCGCTGCCCGCGTAGCGCTCGGCGAGTTCGGCCAGCAGTTCCCGATGTGCCTGCTCGGCCGCCGTGACGCCGGCCAGGAACGCCTGGTGCAGCTCCGGATCGGCGGCCACCGCGGCCGGCTCTACCACCTGGGGGTTCTCGGTGACATGCCGTGGCGAGAGCGCGGAGAAGCTGAAGTGCCGGTGCCGGGTCAGCTCGGCGGCCAACGCCCGGGAGATGCCGGTGAGGTAGAACGTGGCGCTGGCGTGCTCGAGCACCGCGAGGTGGCCCACCTGCAGGATGTGCGCCAGGTAGCCGGCGTTGCTGGCGGTGGCCGGCACGTTCTTCTCCCATGCCTGGTAGCAGCTGCGACCGGCGAACTCGGCGAGCGCGGAGCCGCCGGTGGCGTCGGTCTGCCAGTCCACTCCGTCCGGCCGGCGGAAGTCGGTCCACGCGATGAGCTGCACCTGGGGTGTCACGATCTCCGGCACCGCGCCAGTCTAGAGGCCAGCAGCGCTGTGACATCGCTACGACTTCAACAATGGCTTGCTATGACGCCTTCAATGATGTCATAGTGATGTCATGGAACTGGATCGGCTTCTACAGGGCGTCTCCGAGCAGTTGACCGCGGCGGCCGCCCTCGGCGACGAACGGACCCGGGAGATCGCGGCGGCGCTGGCCG
>DASUAC010000329.1:0-10480 GCA_035763985.1 Jatrophihabitans sp.
GGGGTGTCGTGGTGCCGGCCGGCGCTCCGCCGCTACCGCGGGCCATCGAGGCGCGGGCCTGGCTGCTCGCCGACCTGGACACCGGCGCGGTGCTGGCTGCCCGGGACCCGCACGGCCGCTACCAGCCGGCCAGCATCCTCAAGGTGCTGACCGCGCTCACGGTGCTGCCGAACCTGGCCGGCAACCAAGTGGTCACCGTTTCCCGGCAGTCGGCCGGCACCGAGGGTTCGGCGGTCGGCCTGCTGGCCGGCGCCAGGTACACCGTGGACCAGCTCTTCGACGCGCTGATGCTGGTCTCGGCCAACGACGCCGCGACCGCGCTGGCCGAGGCCAACGGCGGGGTGGCGCAGACGGTGGCCGAGATGAACGCCGAGGCCACGGCGCTCGGCGCGTACGACACCTATGTGCAAACCCCGTCCGGGCTGGACGGCTGGCAGCAACTCACCTCGGCCTACGACATGGCGCTGGTGCTGCAGCAGGCGGTGCGCCAGCCGCGGCTGCTGCGGTACGCCCAGCTGCCGCAGGCGGACTTCCCACCCCGGGTGAGCCAGTACGGCCGAGCCGGCCGGTACGGCTTTGCCAATCAGGGCAACGATTTCCTCGGTACGGTAGCCGGCGGCCTGCTTGCCAAGAGCGGTTACACCGACGCCGCCCAGCACACCTACCTGGCCGCCGCACGGCGCAACGGGCACACCCTGGGCGTGGTGCTGCTGCGCAACGCCAGGGCACCTCTGGACCAGTACCAGCAGGCCGGCGCGCTGCTGGACTGGGGCTTCGCGGTCGAACCGACCGTGCGGCCGGTCGGCCGGCTGACCGGCCCGGCACTGACCAGCCTGCCGCAACCGCGGTCCAGCCTCGGCTCGGCGCTGGCGATGGCCTCCGCCGACAGGCTGTCGGTCAGCTCGACCGGCTGGACCATCCTGATTCCGGTTACCGCCGCGGTGGCGGGCGGTCTGTGGCTCGGCTGCGTAGCGATTGGCGGGCGGCGAATGCTGCTGCGCCGAGGGTTGCTCCGGCGGTGACCAGGGCGGCCGCCACGCCGGCCGGGGAGAACCCGGCTCGGGCCGGCGGCACCGGTGGCCCGGCCACCGGCTGGCCGACCGGCTCGACAGCCCGGCCGACCGGCTCGACAGCCTGACCGGCCGGCTCGGCGTCCGGCGCGGTTGCCGCCCAGGCCGCGCAGAACAGCGAGAAGCGCGACACCAGGTTGATGAAGATCAGCACCCCGAGCGCCGGCGCGATCACCGAGTAGGCCGGCGATCTGGTTACCCGGGCGATGTAGTACGTGCCGAGCAACTTCAGGATCTCGAAGCCGATCGCCGCCAGCAGGCTGGTCCGGACCGCGGTCCGCCGGCTGACCTGCGCATCCGGCAGCGCGATCAGCACCCAGCCGTAGATCAGCATGTCGCCTGCGATGGCCAGCAGGATCGCCAGCACCGCGGTGACCGTACCCGCCCCGGTGATGCCGTCGGTGTTCGTCCAGACCAGCAGCTGATGGCCGAGCGCGGTGCCGCCGGCGGTGATGGCCACCAGCAGCACCACGCCGATGCCGAGGCCCAGCAGCACCATCGCGTCGGACAGCTTGCGCTTGATGAACGACTGCCGGCGCACCTCGTTGCCCCAGATCGCGTCCAGTGCGGTACGCAGGTTGTCGATCCAGCCGAGGCCGGTCAGCGCGACACCGACCAGGCCGATCACGCCGACCACCGCCCGCTGGTGGATCGCGGTGTTGATGGCGGTCGTCAGGGTGTTGCCGAACGAGCCGGGCGCTTGGGCCGCGACCTGGTCGAGCAGCTCCTTCTGCAGGTGCGGTGAGGCGGCCAGCACGAAGCCGGTCACCGAAACCCCCAACAGGATCAGCGGAAACAGCGCCAGGAAGCTGAAATAGGTGATCGCGGCCGACTGCTGGTCGCCGTGCCGGCCCAGGTAGTGGCTGTAGGCGCCGGCGACATGATCCAGCCAGCGATAGCGGTCGCGGGCCGACTGCCACCGCGCACCGGCGCGGTCCTTCAGCCGGCCGATGGCGCCGAACACCGGTTCACTCCCCGGTCAGCGGGAACACCTGGCAGGACCGCCATCGGCCGTCCGGATCCTGGCTGTACATCCGGAACGAGTCCACCCGGAACTGCGCGACGAAATCACGCAGCCCGTCGAAGGCCTCGTCCAGTTGCTGGTCGGCGATGTCGTGGCCGACGGTGACGTGCGGGTGGTAGGGGAAATCCACCTGTCGCTCGATCGGCGGCCGGCGCACCGCCTGCTCCAGCATCTCGCACTGGGAGATGCCGGCCGACACCTGGACGAAGACCACCTGGGACACCGGCCGGAAGGTGCCGGTGCCGGCCAGCCGCATGGTGAACGGGGCCACCGTGCTGGCCGCCTCGGAGAGGTGCTTCTCCACCAGTTCCAGCTGGTCCGGCTCGAAGTCGGTGGGCGGCAGCAGCGTGATGTGCGGTGGGATCTTCTCCGCCTCCGGATCCCCGATCCGGCGCCGCCAGCCGACCAGCACCGAAGCATGCGGCTCAGGTACCTGCACCGCAACGCCGATCCGCACCGTACTGGTCATCGCATCTCACCCTACGCGTGGTGGCAGGAACCCCATCTTGGCATAGGCATCGGCGACTGTCGGACCCGCCATCCGCCGGGCTCGTTCGGCACCCTGGGCCAGGATCCGGTCCAGCTCGGCCGGGTCGTCCAGCAGTTCGCGGGTACGCGCGGCGAACGGCTGCGCGAACGCCACCACCGCCTCGGCCACCGCCGTCTTGAGGTGGCCGTAGCCCTGGCCGGCGAAGTTCTTCACCACCGTGTCGAGATCGGAGCCGGTCACCCCGGCATAGATCGCGAGCAGGTTGGACAGGCCCGGCTTGGCCTGCGGGTCGTACCGGATCTCGGTCTCGGTGTCGGTGACCGCGCGCTTGATCTTGCGGGTGATCGTCGCCGGGTCGTCGGTCAGGTAGACGGTGCCGGGGTCCGGCCGGGACTTCGACATCTTGGCGGTAGGGTCCTGCAGATCCAGGATCTTGGCCGCCGCCTTCGGGATGAACGCCTCGGGCACGGTGAAGGTCTGTCCGTAGCGGGCGTTGAACCGCTGGGCCAGGTTGCGGGTGAGTTCCAGGTGCTGCCGCTGGTCCTCGCCGATCGGCACCAGATCGGCCTGGTACAGCAGGATGTCGGCGGCCTGCAGCACCGGATAGGTGAACAGCCCGACGCTCTGCCGGTCGGCGCCGGAACGGGCCGACTTGTCCTTGAACTGGGTCATCCGGCTGGCCTCGCCGAACCCGGTCAGGCACTCCAGCACCCAGCACAGCTGCGGGTGCTCGGGCAGATGGGACTGCGCGAACAGCGCGCACCGGTCCGGGTCCAGGCCGGCCGCGAGCAGCTGCGCGGCAACGCCACGGGTGCGCTGCCGCAGCGCCTCCGGCTCCGGCGGGTCCAGCGTGATGGCGTGCAGGTCGACCACGCAGTAGTAGGCGTCGTAGCCGTCCTGCATGGCCACCCAGTTCTGCACCGCGCCCAGGTAGTTGCCCAGCTGCATGGACTCACCGGTGGGCTGGATACCGGACAGGACCCGAGGTGGGGAGGAACTCACCCACCGATCTTCCCACTCCGTCCGATACGCCCGGCAGCCGAGGCGTGCTCAGCGCCCGTTGCGGAGCGTCCGCAGCGAGGTCACGGTGCGCAGCTGGCCGAATCGCTGGCCGACGGGGTGGCGGTCGAGCTGGACGCAGTCGCCGCGGCGCTGACCGTGCCGCTGCCACCGTCGGCCGAGCTGGTCGGCGCGGCCGAGGCGGCCGAGTGCGCCGCGCTGCTGCTGGTGGCCGTGCTGGACGGTGCCGCCGAGCTGGTGCAGGTCGCGCTCGGGCTGGCCGCTGCCGACGAACTGGCGGCGCTGGAGCCGGCCGCCGAGCTCGAACCGGCCGGGCTGGAACCGGCGGCGCTGGAGTCGGCCGGGCTGCTGGCGGCGGCCGAGCTGGACGCGGCGGCGGACGAGGACGCCGGGATCTTCGTCGGCGGCTTCGGCGGCCGGGAGGTCAGCGGCGGGCGGACCTTGGTGACGTCGCTGATCACCGGTGCGACCAGGTCGGCAACCGCGGAGGCGCCGTTGCGGTAGGCCAGGCCCCAGGCCAGCACGGTGGTCAGGTAGGCCTGCGAGTGGTTGTAGGACAGCACCGCGGCCACCAGCCCCGGCAGGGTGGCCAGGTTCCGGCCGTCCGCGCACAGGTACCGGCCGGCCGCGAGGGTGGCGTCGAAGACGTTGTTCGGGTCTCGTCTGCCGTCGTGGTTGCCGTCCGCGGCCCAGTGCAGCCAGGTGGACGGGATGAACTGCATCGGGCCGACCGCCCGGTCGTACGCCGGGTCGCCGTCGTACCGGCCGTGGTCGGTGTCGTGGATGACCGCGTTGCCGGCCAGGTGGCCGTCCAGCACCGGGCCCAGGATCCGGCCCCGGGTGGTGCCGTCGGCGTACAGCCGGCCGGACTCGGCATGGCCGGACTCGGTGTGTCCGATGCCGGCCAGGATCCACCAGGGCAGGTGGCAGTTGGGCTGCTCGACGGCCAGTTCGGCGGCGGCCAGCCGGTAGGCCTTCAGCACCATGCTGGGAATGCCGAGCTGGCCGATGTCACCGGCCGGGCCGAACACCCCGTCGTTCACCGCCAGGCCCGGCTGGCTGGTGCTGATCGGCAGCGGGTGGATGACCAGCTGGCCGAGGTCGAGCACCTGCGAACCGCCGCCGGAGTCGCTGACGATCCGGTGCGCCTGCGCCGCGGCAGCCGGTACTGCGACGGCTTCGGCCGGGTGCCGATCGGGCGCGGCCCGGGCCACCACCGGCAGCGCGAGCAAGGCGACAAGCGCCAGCACCGAAGTGCTGAACAGGGCCCCCCTCATCGAAATCCGGAAACTGGCAGCTGCGTAACGCGGGTGTGACACGAGCAAAACCCCTCGGTATTACCTGTGAACGCATCGTTTCGAGCATCCGTCTTCAGTCTCATCATCGGCGGCACCCTGCCGGATCACCAGCCCTGGGTCGACCCTAATCGGATTAGGGTCCAAGGTCCTAACCCGGTTCTCATGTCCCGGGCGAACCGTCCGACACCGGTGCTCAACGCGCCAAGGCCGGCCGGGATGCGGCCCGGCCCGGCGGAACTGCCCGGCTACAGCGCCGGTTCCGGGGCCGGATCGGGTTCGGGCAGCGGCTCCACCCGCAGCCGGGCCACCCGGCGGCCGTCCACCTCCAGCACCTGCAGCTGGTGGTCGCCGAAGTCCACCCGGTCACCCACCGCGGGCAGCTTGCCGAGCGCGGCCATCATGTAGCCGGCCGCGGTCTCGTACGGCCCGTCCGGCAGCGACACCCCGGTGAACTCGGTGAACTCGTCCAGGTTGACCCGGCCGTCCAGCTCGACCACGCCGCCGGTCAGCCGGCGGCTGGACTCGGAGTCGGCGTCGTACTCGTCCCGGATGTCGCCGATCACCTCCTCGATCAGGTCCTCCAGGGTGACGATGCCGTCGGTGCCGCCGTACTCGTCCTCCACGATCGCCAGGTGGTGGCTCTCCCGGCGCATCTCGCTCAGCGCGGCCAGCACCTTCTTGGAACCGGGCAGCCGCTTCACCTCCCGGGCCAGGTCACCCACCACCCGGGCCCGGGCGTCCGAGCCGGCGCCGGTCAGCAACAGGTCCCGGATATGCACGAAGCCCAGCACGTCATCGCTGTTCTGGCCGATCACCGGATACCGGGAGTGCGGCGACTCGCCGGCCTGCTTGGCGGCCCGGCTGACCGTGGTGCTGGCCTCCAGGAACACCACCTCGGTACGCGAGATCATCACCTCGCTGACCGAGCGCTCGCCGGCCGCGAACACCTCGTCGATCAGCCGGCGCTCATCGGTGGTCAGCGACTCGTGCGCGGCCACCAGCCCGCGCAGCTCGTCCTCGCTGATCGCCTCCCGGCCGGCCTGCGGGTCACCGCCCAGGACCCGGACCATCGCGTTGGTGCAGACCGACAGCAGCCAGATCACCGGCCGGGCCACCGTGGCCAGCCGCTCCAGGGTGGGCCCGAACAACAGCGCGGCCCGCTCCGAACGCTGCAGGGCCAGCCGCTTGGGCACCAGTTCGCCGATCACCAGGGTGACGAACGAGATCAGCAGGGTGACCCCGATGATCCCGATCGCGCTGGCCAGCCCGGAGCCCAGCCCGTGCCGGACCAGGAACTTCTTCGCCGACTCCGACAGGGTCACCGCGCCGAAGGCCGAGGACAGCAACGCGGTCGAGGTGACGCCGATCTGCACCGCGGCCAGGAACCGGTTCGGATCCTCCAGCAGCCGGGCCACCGCATGGCCACGCCGTCCCTGCTCGGCGATCGTCCTGGCCTGCCCCTCGCGCAGCGAGACCAGTGCGATCTCGGACGCGACGAACAGCGCCTCGATCAGGATCAGGGCGAGCACGATGCACACGTTCAGCACGGTGCCGTTCATCGTCCCTCCGGGTCGCTGAGCGCTCTCGCTTGCCAGTGTAGGGTCGGCCCGGATGCTGACGACTCTTCGGCGACGGTTCCGCGCCAGCCGCGGCGGTGACCCGATGCGATCGCGGGTGAGGCGATGAGGCTGCTGGTGACCGGCGGGGCCGGTTATGTCGGCAGCGTGGTGGCCAGCGAACTGCTCGCCGCCGGCCACCGGGTCACCGTGCTGGACGACCTGTCCACCGGGCACGCCGAGGCGGTGCCGGCCGGCGCGGAACTGGTGCGGGCGTCGATCACCGAGGCCGGGCCGGTGCTGGCCGGCGCGGAGTACGACGCCGTGCTGCACTTCGCGGCCAAGTCGCTGGTGCCGGAGTCGATGACGACGCCGCAGCTGTACTGGGCCAACAATGTCGGCGGCACGCTGGCCCTGCTGGAGGCGATGCGGGCGGCCGGCGTACGCCGGCTGGTGTTCTCCTCCACCGCGGCCACCTACGGCGAGCCGGAGCGGGTGCCGATCCGCGAGGACGCCCCGGCCCGGCCCACCAACCCGTACGGGGCGAGCAAGCTCGCGGTGGACCACATGCTGACCGGCTACGCCGGCGCGTACGGGCTCAGCGCGGTGAGCCTGCGCTACTTCAACGTGGCCGGGGCGAAGCTGGCCGGCGACCAGCCGCTGGGCGAGCGGCACGCCACCGAGACGCACCTGATCCCGATCGCGCTGCAGGTCGCGGCCGGCCGGCGACCGGCGCTGCAGATCCACGGCACGTCGTATCCGACACCGGACGGCACCTGCGTCCGCGACTACATCCACATCCTGGACCTGGCCGACGCGCACCTGCGCGCGCTGGAGCGGACCGCGGCCGAGCCGGGCCACCTGGTGGCCAACCTCGGCTCCGGCTCCGGCGCCTCGGTGCGCGAGGTGGTCGAGACCGTCCGACGGGTCACCGGACATCCGACACCGGCGACCGAGGGCGCGAACCGGCCGGGCGATCCGGCGGTGCTGATCGCCTCGCACGACCGGGCGCACCGGCTGCTCGGCTGGCAGCCGACCCGCGACCTGACCCGGATGGTCACCGATGCCTGGGAGTTCGCCCGGCGGACGTCCGGTGACTGAGCCGGGCTCTCGCTGGCGGGCACCCGGCCGGGTCAACCTGATCGGCGAACACACCGATTACAACGACGGATTCTGCCTGCCGCTGGCGATCGAGGCGGCCTGCACCGCGACCGTCCGGCCACTCGACGAGCCGGTGCTGGAGATCGTCTCGGCCCAGTTCGAGGACCCGGTCGAGCTGGCGCTGGACGCGCTGGCCCCCCGCTCGCTGCCGGAGCCGGCG
The DNA here is from genome assembly GCA_035763985.1 of Jatrophihabitans sp. Classification (GTDB taxonomy): domain Bacteria; phylum Actinomycetota; class Actinomycetes; order Mycobacteriales; family Jatrophihabitantaceae; genus Jatrophihabitans_A. Next base: position 7,780 of record DASUAC010000329.1, read on the forward strand.
GCCTGGGCGGGCTACCCGGCCGGCGTGGTCTGGGCGCTGCGCGAGTGCGGGCACCGGCTGGCCGGCATGTCCATCGAGGTGGACAGCACCGTGCCCAACGGTGCCGGGCTGTCCTCCTCGGCCGCCCTGGAATGCTCGGTGGCCGGCGCGGTGAACGCGATGTACGGCCTGGGCCTGAGCCGGCCGGAGCTGGTCGAGGTGGCCCGGCAGGCGGAGAACGACTTCGTCGGCGCGCCGACCGGCGGCCTGGACCAGCTGACCTCGGTGTTCGGCCGGGCCGGGCACGTACTGCTCTGCGACATGCGCTCGCTGCAGGTCGAGCCGGTGCCGTTCGACCTGGCCGGCGCCGGGCTGACCCTGCTGGTCACCGACACCCGGGCCCCCCATCGGCTCACCGACGGCGGCTACGGCGAGCGCCGGTCCGACTGCGAACAGGCCGCCCGGCAGCTGGGCGTGCCGGCGCTGCGCGACATCGAGCCGGACCAACTGGAGCGGCTGACCGACGGCCGGCTGCGCAAGCGGGCCCGGCACGTGGTCACCGAGAACCAGCGGACGCTGGCCTGCGCCGAGCTGCTGCGGCAGGGCCAGCTGCGCGAGATCGGCCCGCTGCTCACCGCCTCGCACGCCAGCATGCGGGACGACTTCGAGAACTCGGTGCCCGAGGTGGATCTGGCGGTCGAGGTGATGCTGGCCTTCGACGCCTACGGGGCCCGGATGACCGGCGGCGGCTTCGGCGGCTGCGTGATCGGGCTGTTCGAGCCGCGGCAGGCCCGGGCGGCCGCGGTGGCCATCGACGGCGCCTTCGGCGGCCGGGGCTACGCCGCGCCGGTCAGCTTCGAGGTGCGCCCGTCGGACGGCCTGCATGAGGTTCCGCTCGACTGAGGCCGGGGCTCGAGTCGCTACCCGGTCCCGGCCGGTTGCGCTTGTACCGTCGGCCCATGCGGCTGTTGCACACCTCCGACTGGCATCTCGGCCGCATGCTGCACGGGCTGGATCTGCTGCCGGCCCAGGCCGACGTGCTCGGCCAGATCCGGGAGCTGGTCGCCGAGCCGCCGGACGGGGTGCCGATCGAGGCGGTCATCGTGGCCGGCGACGTCTACGACCGCGCGGTGCCGCCGGTGGAGGCGGTGGCGCTGTTCGAACGCACCCTGGCCGAGCTCGCGCAGCACACCACGGTGATCGTCAGCTCCGGCAACCATGACTCGGCGATCCGGCTCGGCTTCGGCTCCCGGCTGTTCACCGACCGGATCCGGCTGCGTACCGACCTGGCCTCGGTCGGCACCCCGGTGCTGCTCGGGCCGGACGACGCCCCGACGGCGATCTACCCGCTGCCGTACCTGGATCCGGACGCGGCCCGGCTCGCGCTCAGCCCGGACGGCGAGCCGCTGGCCCGGTCCCACCAGGCGGTGATGACGGCCGCGATGGACCGGGTACGGGCGGATCTCGCGACCCGTCCCGGGCATCGCTGCGTGGTGGCCGCGCACGCCTTCGTGGTGGGCGGCCAGCCGAGCGACAGCGAGCGGTCGATCCTGGTCGGCGGCGTGGACAGCGTGGCCGCCGACACCTTCGCCGGCGCCGACTACGTGGCCCTCGGCCACCTGCACGGCCCGCAGCAGCCGCGCAGCAAGACCGCGACGGTGCTGGCCTATTCCGGTTCGCCGCTGCGCTACTCGTTCTCCGAGCTGGCTCAGGCCAAGTCGGTGAACCTGGTGGACCTGCCGCCGGCCGGGCCGGTCACGGTCACGCCGGTGCCGCTCGTCCAGCCCCGGCCGATGGCCACCCTGACCGGCACGCTGGACGAACTGCTGGCCACCGACGGCTACGCCGAGCACTGGCTGTCGGTGACGCTGACCGACCGGGCCCGGCCGGACCGTCCGATCGACCGGCTGCGCGCGCGGTTCCCGCACCTGCTGCACGTCGAGTTCGTCCCGACCGGGCTGGCTCCGGTGTACCCGAGCGCGCAGCTGCCGGTCACCGAACGGGACCCGCGAGAACTCGCCGCCGACTTCATCGCGCACGTCACCGGGGTGCCCGCGGCAGCGGACGAGCTGGAGCTGTTCGCGCGGGCGTACGGCACCGCGCTGGCCGAGGCGAGCGCCGGCTGATGCGGCTGTACCGGCTCACCCTCAGCGCGATCGGCCCGTTCGCCGATCCGGTCGAGCTGGATCTGACCCGGTTCGGCGCGTCCGGGCTGTTCCTGATCGAGGGCCGCACCGGTTCTGGCAAGTCCACCATCCTGGACGCGATCAGCTTCGCCCTGTACGGCAAGCTCGCCCGCGGCTCGGCCGGCGCGGAGCGGCTGAAGTCGCACCACTGCGACCCGGCGGTCGAGCCGGTGGTCGAGCTGGTCTTCGAGACCCAGCGCGGCTGCTACCGGATCCGCCGGACGCCCAGCCACGACCGGCCGAAGAAGAAGGGCTCGGGCACCACCCGGGCCAACATGACGGTGAAGCTGTTCCGGCTGACCGATCCGGACGACCCGGCCGGCGGCGAGCTGATCTCGGGCAACCTGGGCGACGTCGAGGACGAGATCACCCGGGCGGTCGGGCTCAGCCACGCCCAGTTCGTACAGACGGTGTTGCTGCCGCAGGGCGACTTCGCCGCGTTCCTGCAGGCCGGCACCAACGACAAGCGCGCGCTGCTGCAGCGGTTGTTCGGCACCGAGCTGCTCGCCCGTACCCAGCAGTTGCTGGAGCAGGGC
>DASUAC010000330.1:0-7734 GCA_035763985.1 Jatrophihabitans sp.
CCACAGCCCCCAGCAGCGCGGCGGACAGCCGGCGAAGAGACTTGCGAGATGCGGACAGCACAAAGATCACCCTGTTCAAGGAGAGGAGGTCATCGACCAAGCGGACGAAAGAGGTGCGCGCCGATTGAACGTAGGCGGATCTCTTGCTGAATCGGGCAAACTGGCCGCAAGTTGCCAATATCGATGGCCCTGCTCGAGCTCGCGGGTAGGTTGTGCTACATGGCCGATACCCACGGCGAAGCCGCCCTGCTGGAGCTGATCGCCGGCCGCCACACCGGCGTGCTGGTCACCCTGAAGCGGGACGGCAGGCCACAACTGTCCAACGTCAGCTACGCCTATTACCCGGACGAGCGGCTGATCAAGGTGTCCATCACCGCGACTCGAGCCAAGTACCGCAACCTGCTTCGTGATCCACGGGCCAGCTTCCACGTCGCCAGCCAGGACTTCTGGTCCTACGCGGTGGCCGAGGGCGAGGCGGGGCTGTCCCCGGTCGCGGCCGACCCGCACGACGACACGGTCGAGGAGTTGATCGCGCTGTACCGGCAGATCAGCGGCGAGCACCCGGACTGGGACGACTACCGTCGGGCGATGGTGGCCGACCAACGGGTGGTGCTGCGGCTGCCGGTCGACCGCGCGTACGGCATGGCGGCCGGCTGAGGCGAGCGGCCGGCCTTCGACCAGACAGTACGGAGCACAAATGGCGTTGAAGATCGGCTACAAGGCATCGGCGGAGCAGTTCGGCCCCCGGCAGCTACTGGATTACGCGGTGCTGGCCGAGCAGCTGGGACTGGACAGCGTCACCGTCTCCGACCACTTCCAGCCCTGGCAGCACGAGGGTGGGCACGCCCCGTTCTCGCTGTCCTGGCTGGCCGCGGTGGGTGAGCGGACCTCCCGGGTGCTGCTCGGCACCAGCGTGCTGACGCCGACCTTCCGCTACCAGCCGGCCGTGATCGCCCAGGCCTTCGGCACCCTGGGCTGCCTGTACCCGGGCCGGGTGATGCTGGGTGTGGGCACCGGCGAGGCGCTGAACGAGGTGGCCGTCGCCCGGCTGGACTGGCCGGACTTCAAGGAGCGGTATGCCCGCCTCCGGGAGTCGGTCCGGCTGATCAGGCAGCTGTGGACCGAAGACCGGGTGACCTTCGACGGCGATTACTACCGGACGTCGGCGGCCACCATCTACGACCGGCCGGAGCAGCCGGTGCCGATCTACATCGCGGCCGGTGGCCCGCAGATGGCCAGGTACGCCGGCCGGACCGGGGACGGCATCATCTGCACCTCGGGCAAGGGCATGGAGTTGTACGCCGACAAGCTGATGCCCGCCGCCGACGAGGGGCTGGCGGCGGCCGGCCGGGACGGTTCGCAGCTGGACCGGATGATCGAGATCAAGCTGTCCTACGACCGGGATCTGGATCAGGCCCGGCAGAACACCCGGTTCTGGGCGCCGCTCTCGCTGACCGCCGAGCAGAAGCACGGCCTGCACGACCCGATCGAGATGCAGCGGGCCGGTGCCGAGCTGCCGATCGAGCAGGTCGCGGCCCGGTGGATCGTCACCGACGACCCGGCGCAGGCGGTGGAGCAGATCCGGCCGTACCTCGAAGTGGGCCTGAACCACCTGGTCTTCCATGCCCCGGGCCACGATCAGGCCCGATTCCTCACCTCGTTCGCCGAGGATGTGCTGCCGCTGCTCCGCGGACTCGGCTGAACCGCGGACCGCCGGCTGCCCAGGTTTGCGCGTTACTGCTCGCTAGCGGCGGGGATCGCGCATGGTAGCTGGCAGGATTGGCGTCCCACTTCAATTTGATTAAACACGCCACAAGTGTTCGACTGATCACCTACAGTGACCGGCGGTGTGCTATGCGCACGCCGCACCATGCCGTGAATCAGTAGGGATGTCATGAAGCGAACACTTGCCGCGGGTGCCGCGCTCGCCACCTCGGCTGCGCTGCTCACCGTGATCGCGCCGGCCGCGCACGCCGCCGCCACATTGCTGGTGCCCAGCCGATACCGGACCATCGGCGCCGCCATCAACGCCGCCCACAACGGCGACACGATCCTGGTCTCCCCCGGCACCTACCGGGAGAACCTCACCATCATGGGCAAGGCCATCACCATCAAGGCCGCCAACGCCAACCCGGCGATGACCGTGATCGCCGGCAACCCGGGCCGGACCCCGGTGATGATCCAGAACGTCGGCGCCGGCATGCGGCTGCTCGGCTTCCGGATCGCCAACGGCTCGGCCCCGAGTGGCCAGGGCGGTGGCATCACCATCGCCAACGGCGCCAGCCCGGTGATCGCCTACAACCAGATCATCTTCAACCGGTCCAACGACGGCGCCGGCATCCTGGTCTGGAACCACTCCAACCCCGACATCGCCTACAACTACATCGAGAACAACGTGGCCGCCACGTTCGGCGGCGGTGTGTTCGCGGTACGGGCGTCCAACCCGACGCTGCACCACAACGTGATCATGGCCAACCACGCCAGCGGCGGTGGCGGCATCTACCTGGAGGACGACCCGGCCAACCGGGCCGCCCACGCCGGCGGCCTGATCACCCTGAACACCATCGCCAACAACGCCAGCAGCGGTGAGGGCGGCGGCATCATGCTGCGCACCGGCGAGGTCGCCCAGATCACCCGCAACAGGATCACCGGTAACCGCTCGCCGTACGGCGGCGGCATCGAGATCGAGACCAACGGCTCCGGCCCGACCGTCATCGGCAACGTGATCCAGGGCAACTCCGCTCCGACCTCGCAGCCGGGCTCGGGCAGCGGCGGCGGCATCGCGGTGTTCGGCCAGTCCACCCCGCTGATCCAGGGCAACACCATCACCGACAACGCGGCCGGCGTCTACGGCGGCGGTCTGGTGCTCGCCGAGGGCTCCCGGTCGCTGGTGACCAGCAACAACATCGCGACCAACCGGGTGACCAGCACCGCTGCCGGCACCGGCGGCGGCGGGATCTACGAGGGCAACTCCGACTCCGAGATCTGGAACAACGTCATTCGCGGCAACAGCGCCCACGGCGGCGGCGGACTGTGCTTCAGCGGCACCGGAAACTGGGTGGTGCTGAACAACACCGTGATCGGCAACTCCTCCACCGGGACCGGCACGGCGGCGTACGGCGGCGGCATGTTCGTCGGCGGCAAGACCACCGGCAAGACCTCGATCGTGAACAACATCTTCGCCCAGAACAACGACTTCCAGATCTTCGACTCCGGACACCTGTCCAGCTACGACAACAACCTGGTGGTCAACGGCGGCAAGGGTTCCTACTACGGGTACGGCACCGGCGTGGTGACCAACATCGCCGCGCTGAACGGCAACTCGACGATGCACGAGGCCAGCGGCAACCTCAGCGGCAACCTCGGCTTCATGAACGTCGCGGCGGCCGACTACCGGCTCACCTCCGCCTCGGCCGCGGTGAACCGGGCCCGGCTCGCCGGCGCACCGAGCAACGACTACCGGGGAGCCCGCCGGCCGTACGGCGGTGGGGACGACATCGGTGCCTACGAATGGATCGGCGAGGTGCCCTCGAGCTGATCGCAGCCAGCCGCACGGTGCCGGCTGGCTCGGTCAGCGCCCACACGTAGTTGTCGCCCTGGGGTGCAGGCGAAGTTGACCGCGAATGTCAACAAGGTTTGCTCGCGGGCTCCGGATATCGGATCGCCGAACGAGTCGCCGGCTTGACGCTTCGACCTCAGCTGCTTTCGGTAGAACTCCTCAGAGGCCTGGTTCACTCGCTGCCTGCTCGAAATACTGTTCGATCTGGTCAAGAACAAGCTTTCCGTGGCGGTGAACGCTCGCCGAGGAGTCGTGGAGCGGTACCACCGCGCGCCGGATGCCGCTGCTGAGTATGAGGTCGCGGACCTGGCGAGTGCTGCCACCCGAAATCCGGACGGGGGTCCGGGAGTGGCGCCGGACGGTCAGAGTGCGACGCCGGATTCGGCAGCCGACCGGCCGGCCTCCGCGGGACGTCCCGATTTGACCGCCAGGTTGCCGGATTCGAGGTACTCACCCACCGTGCGGGCCAGCCGGACCGTGGACCACGGCCAGCTGCCCAGACCGACCAGCCGGACCATCGCGGCGAGGTTGGCCCGCTCGGTGTCCAGCCAGCGGCGGGCGGCCGCCGGATCCGGGAACGGCACCGCGGGGGCGCAGCTCGGCGCCAGCTCCACCAGCCGCAGCCGCCGGCCGGTCAGCTGGTCCAGCGCCCGGGCCGCGGTGTGCAGGTAGTGCGCCACCAGCCGGTCGGTCGCGGCCGGTTCGGCCTCGGCCTGCGCCAGCTCGCCGGCATAGAGCCGGAGCAGCGAATGCAGCCGGACGTGCCCCGGCCGGCTGGGCTCGATCAGGTGCGCCGCGGCCAACGCCGTCAGCATCCGGTGTGCCTCCGGCAGGCTGCCGTCCAACAGCGCCGCCAACGCGTCCGGAGTCAGGTCGGTGCCCGGATGCCGTCCGATCAGCCGGAACGCCCGCGCCACCGGCACCGGCAGCCGCAGGTAGGACCAGCCGAAGCAGGCGCGCAGCGCGGTGCTCGGGTCGTCCTCGGCGGCCAGCAGATCCAGCCGGTCGGCAGCGATCGCCAACTCGGCCACCAGTGCCTCCAGCGGCCGGTCCGGCCGGACCAGCTCGGCGGCCAGCCGCAATGCCAGCGGCAGCCGCGCGCACAGCTCGGTCAGTTCGGCAGCGGCGGCCGGTGCCCGGCGCACCGGTTCGCCGGCCAGCTCGTACAGCAACTGCACCGCCTCGTCGGTGGCCAGCGTGGGCACCTCGATCCGCCGGGCGCCGTGCCGGGCGACCAGGCCGGTCAGGTTCTGCCGGCTGGTCACCAGCACCGCGCAGCTGGCGGTGTCCGGCAGCAACTCACGTACCTGCTCACTGTCCCGGGCGTTGTCCAGCAGCACCAGCATCCGGCGGCCGGCCAGCAGCGAACGGCACAATGCCGAGCGCTCCGCGCAGTCCCGGGGCAGTTCGGCCGGCGGCACGCCGAGCGCCCGCAGGATGCGGGCCAGCGCCTGGCTTGACGGCAGCGGCGGCTCGGGATGGAAGCCACGCAGATCCAGGTAGAGCTGGCCGTCCGGGTATCGATCGGACCGGGCCTGCGCCCAGTGCACCGCCAGCGCGGTGGTGCCCACCCCGGCCGTGCCGACCAGGGCGGCGATGCCGCCGCCACCGGCGAACACCCGATCGAGTTCGGCCAGCGCCTCCAACCGTCCGGTGAAGTGGGCGACGGCCGGCGGCAACTGGCGCGGCACGGTGACGGCGATGCTGGGCGCGCTGGCCCGGTGGGTGGCCTCCCGATGCGCGCACACCCGGTACCAGGCCTCGGCCCACTCGCGCTGCTCGGCCGCGGTGGTGCCGAGGGCGATCACCATCCGGTCCAGCAGCTGGGCCGGCGCCAGCCGCCGACCGGTCAGGTAGGCATGGACGGTCGACTTGGGCTCCCCGACCCGGCCGGCCAGCTCCTCCAGGCTGATCCGGGCCGAGCGGGTGCCGCGAGCGGCCCGGGACCGGAGCAGGTTCAGCTCGCGCACCAGATCGTCGAGGGTGGCTACCCGAGTGGGGTCCGGCCCCGCGGTGGTGCCCGGCGCGTCCAACTCGGCGGGCCTCCCCACGAAACTGACCGCGGCCCTCCGAAAGCCTCACCGAGGAACCGCAAAGAGCGAACTTTCCTGGATAACTGTGGATGTGTTGCCGCAGGATATGTCGGAATACTTGGCCAGACAAGCCATTCCTCCAATTCCGGCATTCGCGCTGCGGCGTGGCCGACTTAGCTACCGGAAATGGCCGGCGGCCGCATGAAAACTGGCGCCGCCCTCCGGTGGAGGACGGCGCCAGTCCAGTGCAAGCTAGGTCGACGTGCCGCCTTACGGGTGGCCGAGCGACCGCGGGATCGCTATGGGATCAGGCCTCCCGGATGGTGAAGCTGCTGACCACGAGGCTGCTGACCACGAAGCTGCTGACACGACGCATGATTATCCTCCTCCCCGCACTCGTTGCCGATCCGCCGGCGGCGCCGGACGATACAGCCGGCGGCTTTCGCGGCGGCAATCCGCCAGCCCCGCCGGAGCGCAGTTCAGCCCGGGGAAATCCGTGAGACCTGCCGTTATCCGACAATCATCGACTCCCCGCGCTGCGAAATGCCTGCATCGAGTAGAACAGGTTGGCGACGAGCGACCGGGCAGGGCGGGATATTCGTAGACATTCGCGGAGGGCGTCGAACCGGCCTCTCACGCCGTACGATCCCTCTGCAATTACCGACAATTCCGGCAGTAAGGACTGATGCTAGCCTGGCTGAGCGGTTGGCGGCTTCGGCGGACCGCTGCGGCCGAAGGCCGGACTTTGCTGGCAGCCGAGGAGCGGAGCGAAACTGCGATGAGCGCTCGCGCGAAGAGCGGAGCAGCAGCATGAGCAGCCCACTGCGAGTCGGGATGCTCGGCTGCGGCAACATCGGCAGCACCTTCGCCCGCACCCTGCAGAGCAGCACCGAACGGCTGGAGACGCTCACCGGGCTGCGGATCGAACTGGCCCGGATCGCGGTCCGGGACCCCGGCAAGGCCCGGGATGCCGCCCTGCCGGCGGACCTCTTCACCACCGACGCCGAGGCGGTGGTGGCTGCCGACGACATCGACCTGGTGGTGGAGCTGATCGGCGGCGTGCAGCCGGCCGGTGAGTTGCTGCTGCGGGCACTCGGCAAGGGCAAGCCGGTGATCACCGCCAACAAGGAGTTGATCGCCAACCGCGGGCCGCAGCTGTACCAGGCCGCGGACGAGGCCGGCGTCGATCTGCTCTTCGAGGCTGCCGCGGTGGCGGCGGTGCCGGTGGTACGCACGCTGCGCGAGTCGCTGCGGGCCGAGCCGATCCGGCGGCTGGTCGGCATCATCAACGGCACCACCAACTTCATCCTCAGCTCGATGTCCGAGCGCGGGCTGGAGTACGCGGCGGCGCTGGCGCAGGCCCAGCAGCTGGGCTATGCCGAGCCGGATCCGAGCGCGGACATCAACGGCCGGGACGCCGCGGCGAAGCTGGCCATCCTGGCCTCGATCGCCTTCGGCATGCGGCTGTCGGCCGGCGACGTGATCAGCGAAGGCATCGAGAGCGTGGACGCCGAGGACTTCACGATCGCCAAGCGGTACGGCTTCGAGATCAAGGCGCTCGCGGTGGCCGAGTCCTGGCCGGACGGCTCGGCCAGCCTGGAGGTGTTTCCGGCGCTGGTGCCCGAACGACACCCGCTGGCCAAGGTCGGCGGCAGCTTCAACGCGGTGGCGATCACCGGCGCGCTGTGCGGTGAGCTGATGGTCGCCGGCGCCGGCGCCGGCCGGGAGGCCACCACCTCGGCGCTGCTCGGCGACCTCGTCGATGCCGCGGAGAACCTGGCCCGCGGCACCCATCGCCGGGTGCCCATCCACCGGCCGGCCCGGCTCAAGGCCCGGGCAGAGCTGGAATGCTCGTTCTACCTGAAGCTGCGGGTGCTCGACCAGCCGGGCACGCTGTCCGCGGTGAGCTCGGTGCTGGGCCGGCACGGGGTGTCGATCCGGTTCGTCGAGCAGGAGAACTCCGAGCGCGACACCGAACTGGTCTTCTTCACCCACCCGACCACCCAGCGCTCGATGGATCTGGCGCGGGCCGAACTGGTCGAGCTGGCCGAGGTGTCGGAACTCGTTCGAGCGCTCCGGGTGCTCACCATCTGACGCCCGGCTTACCGAGCCGCTGCGGCCATGGGCCAACCGGTGCGTCCT
>DASUAC010000331.1:0-5431 GCA_035763985.1 Jatrophihabitans sp.
ATCACCGACAGCCCGACGACCGGCTACCGAGCCACCGAGGAGCTGCCCGGGACCACGGCATCGCAGCGCCGAGCCGGCGTGCCGTTCAGCCCGGAGCGCGATCCGCGGTGACCGTACTGCTGATCGCGCTCGGTGCCGGCCTCGGTGCACCCGCCCGCTACCTCGCCGACCGGGCCGTCCAGTCCCGGCACGGCGGACCCTTTCCCTGGGGAACGCTGCTGGTGAACGTGGCCGCCTCGCTGGTGCTGGGCGTGCTCGCCGGCGCCGGCGCCGGGCTGGATCCGTGGCTGGCCGCGCTGCTCGGCGCCGGCTTCAGCGGCGCGCTGTCGACGTACTCGACGTTCAGCTACGAGACGCTGCGGCTGGCCGCCGGCGGCGCCCGCCGGGCCGCGGCGCTGAACGTGGCGCTGTCGCTGGCGGCCGGCATCGGCGCGGCCGCGCTCGGCTGGCTGCTCGGCCAGGCCCTGACCTGATGCCGCGGCTGACCCCGCGTACCGTGCCCGGCCGTACCGACCGGGTGGTGGTGATCGGCGCCGGGCTGGGCGGGCTGGCCGCGACCCTCCGGCTGGTGGGCGCCGGACGGCAGGTCACCGTGCTGGAGCGGACCGCGGCACCGGGCGGCCTGGCCGGCCGGCTGGAGCTGGCCGGCTACCGGTTCGACACCGGGCCGACCGTTCTCACCATGCCGGAACTGATCGAGCAGGCGCTGTCCTGGGTCGGCGAACGGCTGGCCGACCGGCTGCAGCTGATGCCGCTGTCCCCGGCCTACCGGGCCAACTTCGCCGACGGCTCGACCATCGACGTGCACTCGGACCCGGACCGGATGGAGCAGCAGATCGCCGAGACCATCTCCGCCCGGGATGCCGCCGGCTACCGCGAACTGGTCGGCTTCCTGCGCCGGCTGTACCGGCTGGAGCTGGCCAACTTCATCGACCGCAACCTGGACTCACCGGCTCAGCTGCTCGGCAGTGCCGGGGTGCGGCTGCTCGCGATGGGCGGCCTGCGCCGGCTGGCGCCGAAGGTCGGGCAGTACCTGGCCGACGAACGGCTGCGCCGGATCTTCTCCTTCCAGGCGATGTACGCCGGGCTGGCGCCGCAGGACGCGCTGGCGATCTACGCGGTGATCGCCTACCTGGACACCGTGGCCGGGGTGTGCTTCCCACGCGGCGGGATGCACGCGGTACCCCTGGCGCTGGCTGCCGCGGCGGCCGAGCACGGCGCGGAATTCCGTTATCGCACCGAGGCAATCCGGATCGAGGTGGCTGGCGGGCGGGCCCGTGCGGTGCACACTGCCGACGGCGAGCGGATCCCGGCCGACGTGGTCCTGGTGAACGCCGACCCGCCGACCGCGTACCGGCAACTGCTCGACCCGGAATGGCAGCCGCACCGGACGCGCCGATTGCGTTATTCGCCGTCCTGCGTGCTGCTGCACGTCGGGTCCCGGCGTGGCTACCGGCAACTGGCCCACCACACGATCTTCTTCGGCAAGGCCTGGCGCTCCACGTTCGGCGAGATCATCGGCGACGGCCGGTTGATGAGCGATCCGTCGTTCCTGGTGAGCCATCCCAGCGGCACCGACCCGGCGCTGGCGCCGGCCGGCCGGCACGGTTACTACGTGTTGTTCCCGGCACCGAACACGCTCGCCCCGCTGGACTGGCCGCGGATCGCCGAGCCGTACCGGCAGGAGCTGCACGCCCACCTGGAATCCCGCGGGCTGACCGGTTTCGCCGACCAGATCGAGGTGGAGCTGATGGTCACCCCGGCCGACTGGCAGGCGTGGGGGCTGCCGGCCGGCACGCCGTTCGCCGCCGCGCACACCGCCGGCCAGACCGGTCCGTTCCGGTTCCCGACCCTGGACCGGAGCATCGAGAACCTGCTGTTCTGCGGCGCGAACTGCCAGCCGGGGGTCGGCGTACCGATGGTGCTGCTGTCCGGCAAGCTGGCCGCCGAGCGGATCCTGAGCCCGGCGGTACGGGTATCGTCGCGGTGGAATGGACCGTAGGGTGCGGCAGGAGCTGGCCGCGGCCGGCATCGCCGAGCCGGGCCTTCGCTCGGCGTACCTGCTGGCCCGCCGGCTGAACGCCCGGCACGGCAAGACCTACTTCCTGGCGACCCTGCTGTTGCCACCGGCCAAGCGGCCGCACGTACATGCGCTGTACGGCTTCGCCCGGTACGCCGACGACATCGTGGACGAGCTGTCAGCCGACGCCGAGGACCGGGCACGGCGGTTCGCCCGCTGGAGCGAGTCGATGCTCGCCGACCTGGCAGCCGGCCGGTCGGCCGACCCGATCTGCCGGGCGCTGCTGCACACCATCGACACCTGGCAGCTGCCGCGCAGCTACTTCGCGGACTTCCTGCACTCGATGCACTCGGATCTGGTGGTCACCAGTTACCCCAGCTACGCCGAGCTGGCCCGCTACATGTGGGGCTCGGCCGCGGTGATCGGCTTGCAGATGCTGCCCATCCTCGGCCAGGCCGAGGAGGACATGCCGCCCGAGCAGCTGCGCCGGCCGGCCGCCGACCTGGGGCTGGCGTTCCAGCTGACCAACTTCATCCGGGACGTCGGTGAGGACCTGGACCGGGGCCGGATCTACCTGCCGCTGGCGTCCCTGGCCGAGTTCGGCGTGGACCCGGCGCAGCTGCGCGCCGCCCGCGCCAGCCGCGTCGTGGACCGGCCGATCCGGCGGCTGATCCGGTTCGAGATCGAGCGGGCCCGCAGCCTGTACGACTCCGCCGAGCCCGGCATCGAGCTGGTGCACCCGACCTCGCGGGATTGCCTGCGCACGGCGTTCACGCTCTACCGCGACATCCTGGTACGCATCGAGCAGGCCGGTTACAACGTCTTCGCCGGACGGGCCTCGGTGCCGCTGGGCCGGCGGGCCCGGGTGGCCGGGGTGGGCCTGGTACGGGCCCGGCAGGCCCGCGCCCGGTACGCCTGATCGGTCGTACGGATAAGGCTGTTCCGGGCCGGTCGGGGCCGGGCGCTCGTTGTCGGTGCTGGTGCGACGCTCATCGCTGCCCGGCCAGCCATTCCTCCCGGGTGATCGCGTACTCGACCTCGCCGTGCTCCGCGCCGGGGATCGGCTCGTCCCAGTCGGCGTGGAAGCTGCGTACGTAGCGCAGCCCGATGCTGGCCATGGTCGCCCGGGACGCCTGGTTCACCGCCATCGTCTCGGCGAAGATCCGGCGCAGGCCGAGGTCGGTGAAGCCGTGCCGGAGCAGTTCCCGGGCGCCCTCGCTGGCCAGCCGCTGCCGCCAGAAGCGGCGCAGCAGCCGGTAACCGAGCTCGGCCTGGCCCTCGATCGGGCCCTGGTCCGGACGTTCCGGCGGTTCCAGCGCCCACCAGCCGACGAACTGGCCGGCCGCGAAACCGGCCCAGAAGCCCAGGCCCGGGACGCCCTCGGCGGCGGCCAGCCGGCGCCGGTGGTAGCGCGCCACCTCGTCCGGGGTGCGGGCCGTGCCGCTGCCCAGGTAGCGCATCACCTCGGGGTCGGCGTCCAGCTCCACCTCGTGCGGCAGGTGCTCCTCGGCCAGCGGCACCAGGCTCAGCCGGTCGGTCCGCAGCACGGCCTGGCCGGTCACCGGTTCGTCCCGGCGGTCACCGGTTCGTCCGGGCTGGCGGGATGGTGGCGGCCATGACCGCATTCTGGCAGCCCGGACGGGCCGCGGTTCCGAGTCGGCGATCAGGCCGGACGAGCCGTTCCGGGTCGGCGATCGGGCCGGGCGGCCGCATCCGGGCCGGGCGGCCGCATCCGGGCCGTTCGGCCCGTGCCGCCAGGTGATAAGTCGTGATTCGATGAAGCCTTGAAGGCCCCCCGCACCCCGTGGCAACTGGGACTGCTGTCCCTGTTGCTGATGGGTTGTACCTCGCAGGGTGACAGCACCACCCCCACCCCGCCGTCGCTGAGCCGGCCGTCCTCGAGCGCGACGCAGCCACCGCCGGTGACGCCCACCGCGCAGGGGCCCACCCTGGCGCCGGTCCCGTTGCGCAAGTACTGCCACAGCGGGGATCCGCTGATCGGCGTCTATTCACCCTGGCGGCTCACCGTCAAGAGTCCCTGCGCCGCGGTGACCGGCGTGGTCGCGGCCACCGACATCGAGCACGACGGCGACCTGCACATCTCACTGGCCGATGTCGATCCGAAGTACCTGAACGCGGTGAACCTCAGCCGGGCCCACCAGGACCTGGTGGTCGAGGCCGTCCCGGGCATCCCGATGCCGACGCCGCCCGTCGGCTCGCACATCACCGTCATCGGGCCGTGGGTGCTGGACACCCAGACCGGCTGGTTGGAGGTGCACCCGGTGTGGCGGATCCTCCCGGCCGGCTGAGCGATTCCCGCACCGTCCGCGGCGCCCGGCCCGGGCACCGGCATCGTCGGTGAGCTTGCCCGGTCGGCTGCGGTACGCGGCCAAACCGGCGAGCGGCCGGACTGGACGGCCAATGGATGGTTTTGCGCAGTTTGCTGCTAGCCTTCCCGGCAAGTGTCAGGGGCGCGCCCCGCAGTGTGGCCGGGTTAGGAGCAAGGCGTGTGATGGTGCAGGCCGGTACATCCGAGTCGGATCCGTCGTTCCGGGCCGCGCTGCGGGTGCGGGAGTTCCGGATGGTGTGGCTGGCCCAGGTGCAGTCCAGTGCCGGCGACCAGTTGGCGCGGCTGGCGATCGTACTGCTGGTGTTCTCCCGGACGGGCTCGGCGGCGATCAGCGCGTTCAGTTACGGCTTGACGTTCCTGCCCGCATTGGCCGGCGGCGTGTTCCTGTCCGGGTTGGCCGACCGCTACCCCCGGCGCCGGGTCATGGTCAGCTGCGACCTGACCCGGCTGGTGCTGCTGCTGACGTTGGCCTCGGCCCGGTGGAGCACGCCGATGCTCGACCTGCTGCTGGTGCTGCTGGTGCTGGCGGGTGCGCCGTTCTCGGCGGCGTCCACCTCGGTGCTGCCGGACGTACTGCCGGCCCGGAACTACGTCGCCGGCGTGTCGCTCGGGACGGTCAGCGGACAGGTGGCGCAGCTGTTCGGGTTCGCCGCGGGCGGGGCGTGCGTCGGCCTGCTCGGGGTGCGCAACACCTTCGTGCTGGACGCGGCCACCTTCGCCGTCTCGGCCACCCTGATCCGCTACGGCCTGACCCACCGGCCGGCGCCGGCCGGCGCCCCGGAGGCCGGGGCCGGCTCCTACCTGGGCCGGCTGGCGGTCGGTGTCCGGGTGGTCTGCCAGGACCGGTTGCTGCGCTGGCTGCTGGCGCTGGCCTGGTTGCCGGTGTTCTTCATCGCCCCGGAGGCGATCGCTCCGGCCTACGCCCACTCACTCGGCGGCGGGGCGGCCGCGGCCGGGCTGTTGATGGCCGCGATGCCGGCCGGCACCGCGCTCGGCGCCTGGACCTACGCCCGCCGCGGCAGCGACGAACAGCGGGCCCGGGCGGTGCCGTACCTGGCTGG
>DASUAC010000332.1:0-7216 GCA_035763985.1 Jatrophihabitans sp.
CTGTGGACGAAGGCTGGTCCGAAGCCGGCGTCCCGACGGTTGACGACGCAGGCCGGTACGCCGAAGAAGCCGATTCGTGCGCCGAAGACGCCGGCTGGTGCGCCGGTGCTGGCCCCGGCGCGGCCGGCCGGGCAGCCGAACCGCTGGTCAGCTGTGAGTGCAGTTGCTCGGTCCGGGCGGTCGCGGTCAGCAGCAGGACGGCGAACAGCACCGACAGGCCCGCCACCTGCAGCCGTACCGACGGCAACCGGCCGGCCGGCCGGCCGCCGACCAGCACCAGCGCCGCCAGCCCGCCGAAGACGAACCCGCCGACGTGGCCGAGCTTGGAGATGTTGGCCACCGAGAAGGTGTAGACGAAGTTGATGCCGATGGTGATCCACAGGGCGGTGCTGTTGAAGCCGACCCGGCGGGCCAGCACCACCGCGGCGGCGAACAACCCGAAGATCGCGCCGGACGCGCCGACCACCGGCTGCCGGATGTCACCGAAGGCGAGGATCGCCACCGAGCCGCCGAGCGCACCGAGCAGGTAGACCGCCAGGTAACGCCACCAACCGAGCACCTGCTCCAGCGCCGGGCCGACCAAGTAGAGCGCCAGCATGTTCAGCAGCAGGTGGACCGGCCCGAAATGCAGGAAGGCAGCGGTCAGCAGCCGCTGGTAGTCGTGGTCGGCACCGACCAGCAGCGGTGCCAGTTCCCAGTCGGCGAACAGCTTGCTGCCGGTGTTGTCGGCCAGCGTGCCGCCCGGGCTGAGCGCGGTGACCAGGTAGATCAGTACGTTCAGCGCGATCAGCGCGTAGCTGACCACCGGCACGCCGGTCCGGACGCGGGCGCCCGCCACGGTGCGCGGCCGCCGGACGCTGGCCCGGCCGGCGCGCACGTCGTCCGGGCACTGGAAGCCGACCGCGGCCGGCCGCTGGCACTGCGGGCAGATCGGCCGGCCGCACCGTACGCAGCGGACCCCGGTCAGCCGGTCCGGATGCCGGTAGCAGCCGGCGAAGCCGTAGTTCTCGTCCGGCGCAGCCGGTGTCGGTTGCATGTCAGCTCAACGCCGTAGAGCGCCGAACCGTTCGCCGGGCGCTATTCGACGGTCACCGAGTTGATCACGACGTCCCTCACCGGACGGTCGCCGGCGCCGGTCCGGGTGGTGCCGATCTTGTCCACCACCGCGCGGCTGTCCTCGTCGGCCACCTCGCCGAAGATGGTGTGCTTGAAGTTCAGGTGCGGCGTCCGGACCGTGGTGATGAAGAACTGGCTGCCGTTGGTGTTCGGCCCGGCATTGGCCATCGCCAGCAGGTACGGCCGGTCGAAGCTGAGCTCGGGGTGGAACTCGTCGGCGAAGTTGTAGCCCGGGCCGCCGGTACCGCGGCCGAGCGGGTCGCCGCCCTGGATCATGAAGTTGTCGATCACCCGGTGGAAGATGGTGCCGTCGTAGAGCGGCCGGTTGACCTTCTGCCGGGTGGCCGGGTCGGTCCATTCCCGAGCACCGGTGGCCAGCTCGACGAAGTTCGCGACCGTCTTCGGGGCGTGGTTGCCGAACAGGTTCAGCCTGATGTCGCCTTCTGAGGTGTGCAGGACGGCGGTCTGGGTGGCTGGGGTGGTCACGGGCTCTCCTCGGTCATCGGTTACTCGGAACTTGATCGGTCAGGTGAACCTCGGCGCTATCTCACGTGCCAGGTTCACCGCGTTCAGTGCAGGGTAGGGCTGCTGGGTCCGGACGGTGACCACCGACCTCCCGCGTGCGAACACGCACTGCCAGGCCGGGCTGCCGCGCAGCGGGGTCTGGAAGGCCACCGCGCCGTCGCCGACATCCGGGTAGGACTGCACCTCCGGATGCCCCCGGGACGACAGCACCATGGCGTTGTACGCCTCGGTGGGCGTGCCGAACACCTCGACGGTGATCTCGCCGATCAGCTGGCTGGGGACGTATTGGAAGTAGAACCGGCAGCCGACCGGCCGGCTCTGCAGCACGGTCACCCGGCCGACCCGGTCGCCTTCGGCGTCGGCGAAGGCCTGCGCGGAGATGTACGGGCAGGTGCCGGCCACCTCGCGCACGCCGTGCGGGGTGCTCAGGCTGGGCAACGGCGTGCTGAACACGGTGCTCGGTGCGGTCTCACCCGCGCCGCCGGCCAGCCCGGACGGTGTCGTACCGGCGGTCGAGGCGACCGGCGGGCTGCTGACCGCTGAGCCGGACGAGCTCGAGCTGCAACCCGCCAGTACAGCGAGACAACCGGCCAGTACGGCGAGGCAACCGGCCAGGGCCACTGCGGCGACGGGAGATCTGCGCATCAGCGCGGCCGCCGCACCGCGACCTCGGCGGCGGCCAGTGCCAGCGAGTCGTCCAGCGGCTCGAGTTCGGCGGCCATCCCGCGGCGGGCCAGCGCGCGGCGCAGCAGTTCGTCGGCGAAACCCGGGCTCTTGGCCAGCACCGGCCCGTGCAGGTAGCTGCCGAAGACGTTGTCGCGGACCGCGCCCTCGGTGCGGTCCCGGCCGTTGTTGCCGCGGCCGGCCAGCGTCCGGCCGAGCGGGCGGACGCCCGTCCCCAGGTCGGTCAGCCCGCTGTGGTTCTCGAAGCCGACCAGCCGGCCCCACGGCGTGTCGACCGCGTTGTTGCCGATCAACCGGGTGTCCGAGCCGGTAGTGGTCAGGTCCAGCACGCCGACCCCGGCGATCCGCTCGCCGTCCTTGGTACGGAACTCGTGGCCGAGCAGCTGGTAGCTACCGCAGATGGCCAGCATCACCACCCCGTCGTCGGCCATCGCCCGCAGCGTGCCGGCCCGGCTGACGAAGTCGGCGCCGATGTCGCCCTGGGCCGCGTCCTGGCCGCCGCCGCCGAGCAGGATGTCGGTCTCGGCCGGCAACGGGTCGCCGACGCCGACCGGCACCACGGTCGCCGGCAGCCCACGCCAGCCCAGCCGGCGGCGCAGCACCAGCACGTTGCCGGTGTCGCCGTAGATGTTCATCTCGCGCGGGTACAAGTGCACCAGGGTCAGCCCGGTCATCCGGCGGCTCCGTCGGCCCGGCCGGCTGCTGGATCGGTCCGGCCGGCGAGCACCCCGTGCAGGTGCCACATCGCGGTGTAGGTGGCGAACACCACCACGGTCTCGTCCGGCTTGACCCGGTGCACCGCGTCGTCCACCGCGTCCACCAGCTCCGGGACGGTGGCCTCGACCGGCAGCTCGTCGTAGTGCAGCCGCACCGCCATGTCCGCCGCCCGGGTGCCCGAAGTGCTCAGGTAGCCGGATTTGCCGCGCAGCACCGGGCCGAACTCCACGTCCCACAACCAGGACATGTCCCGCCCGTCGGCGTAGTCGTCGTTGATCGCGATCACCGTGGCGGCCGGTTGCAGCGAGCCGATGGTGCGCAGTGACTGCCGGAAGCCGGCCGGGTTCTTCACCAGCTGCAACACCACCCGGCGGCCGTCCAGGGTGAAGGACTGGCCGCGGCCGAAGGCGGGCTGGACGGCACGCAGGCCGTCCGCGATCGTCTCCGGCGGCAGGCCGAAGGTGACCGCCAGTGCCGCCGCGGCAGCCGCGTTCTGGGCGTTGTGCGCGCCGTCGGCCTGCAGCTCGACGGCCTCGCGCCGGCCGTCGATGGTCAGCACGATGTCGGAGCCGACGCCCTGGGACTGGCTACCTAGTTCCACCGATTCCAGCACCGCGCTGGCCGGCAGCTCGGACAGCTCGATCGCGCCGCCGTACAGCTCCTCGTCAGTGGGGAACAGCGGCCGCAGCTCGGCGGCCACCCCGAAGTAGCTCACCTCGGCGGCGGTGCGGCCGGCCAGCGCCGCCAGCCGCGGGTCGTCCCGGTTCAGTACGACGTGTCCGGTGGTCTGCGCGGCGACCCGGCCGAGCAGCTCGGCGGTGGTGTCGATCTCGCCGAACCGGTCCAGCTGGTCGCGCAGCACGTTCAGCAGCAGCAGCCGCTCGGGCCGGTGCACTGCGCAGAACCGCACCGCGTGCGCCTCGTCCAGCTCGAACACCGCCACCTCGGCATCGGTCCGGCCGGTCCACGAGGCCTGCGCGACCAGCGCGGTGATGCAGCCGCGGACGAAGTTGCCGCCGGTGTCGTTGGTCAGCACCCGGTAACGCCGGCCGAGCACGGTGGCCACCATCTTGGTGGTGGTGGTCTTGCCGTTGGTGCCACTCACCACCACCACGCCGTACGGCAGCCGGGCCAGCCGGCGGGACAGCAATCGGGGGAAGACCTTCTCCACCACCAGCCCCGGCAGCGCGGTGCCGCGCCGGCCGAGCAGTCGCAGCGCCAGCAGGATCAGCTTGCCCAGCCAGACCGCGGCCGTCTCGCCCACCCGGATGTTCATGGTGCTTGCCAGGCTACCCAGCGCGGCGGCCCGGGCCGGACGGGGAGGTGGGTCAGCCGACCGTGGCATCCACCAGCGCGGGCTTTCGCTGGCCGAGCAGCAGCCCGCCGCCGGCCAGGCACAGCATCGCCATGCCGAGCAGCAGCAGCCGGTAGTCCAGTACCACGACCAGTGCCGCGCCGAGCCCGATCGCCAGTGTCTGCGGGACGGTGATCAGGAAGTTCAGCGCGGCGTCGGCACGTCCCATCAGCGCCGGCGGGGTCTGCCGCTGCAGCAGGGTGATCATCCCGACCAGCAGCAGTGAGAGGCTGCCGCCGAACAACACCAGGCCGGTCAGCACCACCGCGAGGTTGGGCACCGCCTGGCAGCCGAAGCTGAGCCCGGCCAGGATCAGCCCGGCCACCATCAGCCGCTGCTCACCCAGCCGGCGGCTGAGCACCCCGCCGAACAGACCGGCCGCGATGGCGCCGGCGCCCTGCCCGGACGTCAGTACTCCCAGGAACGGCGGCGATCGGTGCAGGCCGTCGCTGAGCACCGCATAGATCACCGTCTCGGACAGGCCGAACGCGATCACCGCCAGCACGCAACTGGCCGAGGCCAGCCGGAGCAGCCGGGTGCGCCACAGGTGTTCGGCGCCGGCGGCGACCTGCCGCAACCAGTGGCCGGCGCTCGGCGTCAGCACCGGTTCGCTGACCCGCAGCAGCGACAGCACCAGTACCGCGATCAGGAAGGTCACGCAGTCACCGATGATGACCGGGGTGGCGCCGAACGCGGCGAACAGGCCGGCGCACAGCAGCGGCACCACGATCCGCGATCCCTGGGTCAACGCCTGGGTGAGCGAATTGGCATCGGCCAGCAGATCCTCCACCACGATGGTCTGCACCAGCGCGGTCTGCGCCGAGCCGATCAGGCTGGCCGAGATGCCGTAGCCGAACATCACCAGGTAGATCAGCCAGAGCTGGTGTTCGCTGCGCACCGCGAGCAGGCAGGCCACCAGCGCGCAGGTCGCCAGGTCGGTGACGATCAGCAGCCGGACCCTGCTGAACCGATCCACCAGCAGGCCGCTGAGCGGGCTGCCCAGGCTGCCCAGGGTGAGCATGAAGATGGAAAGCCCGGCCGCGCTGGTGCTGCCGGTGAGCACCTTGACCCAGATGCTCAGGGTCAGCCACAGCGCGTTGTCGCCGATCGCCGAGATCGTGGTGCCGGCGATGTAGTACCGGGTGGTCCGGTCGCCCAGCAACCGCCTCATGCCGTACCCGACTTCTGCGACGGAGCGGACGCGGGTTGCGGAACCGCTGCTTCCTGCGGATCTGCTGCTTCCTGCGGCTCCGCTGCTTCCTGCGGGAAGCTGAACAGCAGGTACTCGACCGGGAATGCTCCCGCGGGACGCCGGTCCGGATGGACCAGCCGGTCGCGATGCCGGTCGAACAACCGCTGCAGCTCGGCGGCGTACTCGGTCGCCTCGTCCGGCGTGAGGTACGCCAGATACTGCGAGCCGGCGGTGACGTCCCGCCAGCGCTGGCCGAACCGGTGCCGGCTGTTGCGGATCTGCTGCAGCCGACGCAGCCAGCCGTCCCACAGCAGGTTTGCCAGCGCGTGCGCGGCCTGCTCGGTCTCGGCATCGGCACGCCCGGTGTCGTCGAAGGAGAAGCCGAGGTGCGAACGCCGCCACGGCCGACGGCGGCCGGGTGCCGAGCCGGCCTCCTCGACGAAGCCGTACTTGGCCAGCGTGCGCAGGTGAAAGGCGCAGTTGGTGGGGGATTCGCCGACCAGCTCGGCGGCCTCGGTGGCGGTCAGCTGCTCGTGCCGGGCCAGCTGTTCCAGCAACGCCAGCCGGGTCGGATGGGCGATCGCCCGCATCGCCTTGGCCTCGGTCAGGGTGCGCGGCTGGTCCCGCGAATCCGCCGTGCCGGTCGGCGGATCATCGGACGGCTGGAGCGCGGCAACCCTGTCGAGCGACATGTTTCGAAACAATACTTTCGACACGGCCCCGGCGGCAAGCCGGTTAGCCCTGTCCTTGGTCGTAGAGCCGCCACCCGGCGGCCGTCCGGACGAGGCACAAACTCCACGGCTGCCACCCCACCGGCATGCTGCCGTCGGAACTGCCACGGGTGTCCATCTCGAAGCTGACGCAGTCCTCGTCACGGCCGGCCTCCGATGCGGGTACGGCAAGGGCCGGGCCCACCGATCGGTAGTCCAACAGCCGCGGATCCCGGCACCAGCTCCACGTGTGGCGCAACGTCAAGGCGGCCGTGAGGCTGCAGAGCTGCGCCTTCGCGGCCTGCAGGTAGATCTGGACGACCTGCTCGGGCGGGGTCGATGGCGGCGGCGGCACCGTCGGCGGCGAGCAGGCCGTGCCGACAGCGCCGGCCAGCAGCAGCGCCAGTCCCGGACCGATCGCGCGCGCTGCCAGAGCTGTCACGCCCGAGATCACATCACAGCGGGGAGCCGAGCGCGGTCATTCGCAGGCATCGGGGGAGCCGGACGTTGCATCCGCACGGCTGCGGATCGGGTGGAGCCTAGGGGAATCGAACCCCTAACCTCCGCCTTGCAAAGGCGGCGCTCTGCCAATTGAGCTAAGGCCCCGAGATGAGTCGGCGTGCCGATCGTAGCCGCAGCGGCCCGGCTGGTGTTCTCCGCCAGAGCCCATCCGTTCTCCGGCGAAGCTTCGCGCACGGTGACTCCGGCGGGGGACCGGCTACGGCCGGTGGGTGGCGTCCCGCCAGACCTCGCTGGCGTGCTGCCCGCGCTTGCGGCGGAGCAGGTACTGCACGCCGACCGCGGCCACCGCGACGGCAAGCAACCTGCGCATGTGCGGCTCCTCGAGGTTGGTTGACCGATCCGCGACGGTGATAGTGGGCCTAGGAGGACTTGAACCTCCGGCCTCTTCCTTATCAG
>DASUAC010000333.1:0-3129 GCA_035763985.1 Jatrophihabitans sp.
GCCCAGTCGGCGGTCCGGGCCGACGGATGCGACTTCGGCGACTACGACCTGGACCTGAGCCAGGCCCGGATCGCCTCCACCGTGGTAGGTGTGGTGCTGCGCCGCAAACTGCCGGAACGCGCCGCGGTGCTCACCCTCGGCGCCGCGTTGCAGGAATCCAAGCTGCGCAACCTGCCGCTGGGCAGCGGGGACCGCGATTCGGTCGGCATTCTGCAGCAGCGGCCGTCCCAGGGCTGGGGCACCGCCGCGCAGATCGCGAACGTCCAGTACGCCACCGGCAAGTTCCTGGACGCGGTGGTACGGGTGCCGAACTGGCAGTCCGACTCACTGGCCACCGTGATCCAGGCGGTGCAGTTCTCCGCCGACGGCGGCGCCTATGCCCGGCACGAAGCGGAGGCCCAGCAGATCGCCGACGCGCTGACCGGGGCCACCGTGATGGGGGTGAGCTGCAGCTTCGCCAAGCCGACCGCGGTGGCCACCCCGCAGGCGGTGATCCAGGCGGTCACCACCGACCTGCCGGTCAGCCCGCCACAGGTGGCCGGCAGGGTGGTCACGGTGCCGGGTGCCGGCTGGGCCACCGCGGCCTGGTTCGTCTGCAACGCCGACCGGCTGGGCATCGACACGGTGCGTTACTCGGGCAACCGCTGGTCCCGGGCGAAGGGCTGGCGGGCGGACACCGGCGCCCCGGCCACCGCGGTGACCGCGACGCTGGCCGGCTGACCCCGTCCGTACTCGAGCCGGTAACGAGGTTCGGTCCCAACCGGACGTGGCCTTGGTTGCTCAGCCGGACGTGCGCCTCGATGCTCCTGCGCTGCTCGGTGCTCCTGCGGTGCTCAGTGCTCGGTGGACTGCGGCGGCAGTGACTTCACGAAGCTCGGGTCGTGGTCGGTCTTGCCGACCTTGGAGGCACCACCCGGTGAGCCCAGTTCGTCGAAGAAGTCCACGTTCGCCTGGGCATATTCCCGCCACTTGTCCGGCAGGTCGTCCTCGTAGAAGATCGCCTCGACCGGGCAGACCGGCTCGCACGCGCCGCAGTCGACGCACTCGTCGGGATGGATGTAGAGCATCCGGCTGCCCTCGTAGATGCAGTCGACCGGGCATTCCTCGATGCAGGCTTTGTCGAGAAGGTCGACGCACGGCTCCGCGATCACATATGTCACGAAAAAACCTCCAAGAACGAGCGCGGCACGTGGTCAGGCGTCTGCGCATAAAAAGGCAACTACTGCTCTGCATAGTATGCCGGTCATGCTCTCCGAAGAGCTTGTGGGGCGGCAGATCGTGCTGCGCTACCACCGCGGCGAGCCGGCCGGCAGGCCGCCGCTGAGCGACCTGGTCGGCGAGCTTATCGAGCTGTCCGCAGAGGCCGCCACCGTCCGGACCCGGAGCGGCCAACTGCGGACGGTACCGCTGTCGAACGTGCTGATCGCCAAGCCGGTCGGCGCCAGCCGGCGCGAGATCCTCCAGCTGGCCAGGATCGGCCGGCTGGGCTGGCGGGCGGCGCACCGGACCGAGCTGGACGGCTGGCTGCTGTCGGCCGACCACGGCTGGACCGGACGAGCCAACTCGGTGCTGCCACTGCGCATGCCGGACCGGCCGCTGGACGAACTGCTGGCCGCCGCCCGTGCCTTCTACGCCGAGCACGGGCTGCCGCTGCAGTTGCAGCTACCGCTGCCGGCCCGGGCGCAGCTGGACGGCGTGCTGGCGTCCCGGGGCTGGCCGCGGGGCCGGCCTGCCGTGGTGCTCACCCGCCGACTGGCCGGGCCGAGCGGCGGCGCTGCGCCGCTGGCCGGACCGGCCACCGAGGAGCCGCCGGTCGGGCCGGCCACCGAGGAGCCGCCGGTCGGGCCGGCCACCGCCGACCGGCCGCCGGTGGAGTTGGCCGGCGCCCCGGACGACGACTGGCTGGCCGGCTACCACTACCGGGGCGGACCGCTGCCGGAACATGCCCGCCAGCTGCTGCTCCGGCACGACCTGGTGACCTTCGCCTCGATCCGGCTGGGCGGCCGGACGGTGGCGATCGCCCGCGGCTGCGTGGACGCCGGCTGGCTCGGCATCACCTCGGTGGAAGTGGCCCCGGACTGCCGCCGGCACGGCCTGGCCACCGCGCTGGTCACCCGGCTGGCCGGCTGGGCCGCGGCGCGCGGCGCGGTGCACTGCTACCTGCAGGTGGACGAGAACAACCAGCCGGCGCTGGCGCTGTACGCCCGGCTCGGATTCATCGAGCACCATCGCTATCACTACCGTGCCGAGCCTGCCGAAGCCGTCCCGGCCGGCGGCGGGTGACCCGGGATCGGCGCATCGTCGCCCAGCCACCCAGCGGCCACCGCCAGGGCCCCGGCCGGGACGCGAAACCGAGCATGATCAACGGCACCAGGGTGCCCAGGATCAGCACCGCGTAGGAGACCCCCGCGATGTCGCCGGCCGGCAACAGCACGTCGCCCTCCGGCCGGCCGGTGGCCAGCAGCCAGATGGTCAGCAGCTGCCCGAAGGCCGGCGGCGCGGCGGCCCGGGCGGTGTCGGTGAGGCCACGGCCGATCGCCGGCAGCAGCACGCCGGTGAGCACCGCGAGCACCGGCGCCAGCGGGATCAGCGCGGTGCCGTAGCGCAGCGGGATCAGCGTCACCTCGATCAGCCCGGCCAGCATCCCGGCCACCGCGAACAGCGCCATCCCGAGGACCACCAACCCGATCGGCAGTCGGTGCGAGTCGGAGCCGATCTCCGTACGCACCCCCGGACCGGTCTCGGTACTCACGCCGGATCGGCTTCGAACAGGCCGCCGAACAGATCGGTCTCCCGGCCGTCGGCATCCCGGGCGCCGCCGGGCCGGCCGCGCACCAGCCGGAAGTACTCGGTCGCGGTCAGCTGCTGCGCCAGGTTGTTCGAGAGCGCGAAGAACCCGTCGCACACCGTCACCTGGGTGGCATGCGCCGCCAGCGCGCGGGCCTTGGCGGCTTGCTGGCCCGGCGCATGCACCACCGTGCTGATCAGCTCGTCGGCCGTCACGAAGCCGAGTTCGTCCACCGAGGACGGCACCCGGAACGGCAGCCCGGCGGCCCCCCCGGCGGCCGCCAGCCGGCGATGCTGCACGCTGCGCGGGATCCCGGTCCAGTAGAACTTCGACACCGTCCA
>DASUAC010000334.1:0-3534 GCA_035763985.1 Jatrophihabitans sp.
GCCGGCCCGAAGTCCAGCCCGGTCGCGATCGGCGACCGGTTCGCCTTCCTGGCCGATTTCCAGGGCCACGGCAACGTGTACTCGGTGGATGCCACCGGCGGCGACCTGCGCCGGCACACCGACCACCAGGACTACTACGCCCGGCAACTTGCCGGTGACGGGCGTCGGCTGGTGTACCAGCATGCCGGCGCGATCTGGCTGTTGTCGGACCTGGCTGCCGACAGCCAACCCCGCCGGCTGGACATCGAACTGGCCGGCGCACGGGTCGGCCGTTCGCCGCTGGAGGTGCAGGTCGGCAAACATCTCGGTGACTACGTGGTGGACGAGACCGGACGGGCCAGCGCGGTCGAGGTCCGGGGCAGCGTGGTCTGGCTGACCCACCGCGACGGGCCGGCCCGGGCGGTCGCGAACGCCGACGGGGTGCGGCACCGGTTGCCGGCCATCCTGCCGCCACCGGCCGGCAGCCCGGATCAGCCGGCCGGCGTCGCCTGCGTGACCGACGTGGACGGCCCGGACGCGGTGCAGATCACGGCGGCCGACGGCAGCGTGCGCCGGTACGGCTCCGGTCGGCTGGGCCGGGTGCTGGAGCTGGTCGCGGCGCCGGACGGCAGCCGGCTGGCGCTCGCCACCCACGACGGCCGGGTGCTGACCATGACCACCGCGAACGGCGAGATGACCGAGTTGCTGGCCAATCCCTACGGTGACGCGACCGGGTTGAGCTGGTCGCCGGACTCGGCGTGGCTGGCGTTCTCGGTGCCCGAACGCACGCCGGGCACCAGCAGCATCCGGCTGGCCGAGGTGGTCAGCGGTGACCAGGTGCCGATCACCCGGGAACGGTTCGCCGACACCGAGCCGGTGTTCAGCGTGGACGGCAAGTACCTGGCCTTCCTCTCGGTACGCACCTTCGACCCGGTGTACGACGTGCATGCCTTCGACCTGTCCTTCGCGGTGGGCAGCCGTCCCTACCTGGTCACCCTGGCCGCCGACACCCCGTCGCCGTTCGACCCGCAACTGGCCGGTCAGCCGTCGGCGGCCGAGCAGCCCGGTCCGGATCGCGAACCGGGCCGGCCGGCGCCGGTTCGGGTGGAGCTGGCCGAGATCGCCGAGCGGGTGCTGCCGTTCCCGGTCCGGGCCGGCCGGTACCGCTCACTGCGGGCGGTGCAGGACGGCTTCGTCTGGCTGGACGAACCGGTCGCCGGTGAACTGGGTGAGAGCAGGCTGCCGGATGCCGATGTCAGGCCGAGTTTGCAGCGCTGGGATCTGGCCAAACGCAACCAGCTGGAACTGAGCCCGCACCTGGACGAGGCGCGGGCCAGCCGGGACGGCCGGCGGCTGGTGGTCCGGGATAAGGACCGGCTCCGGGTGGTGCCGGCCGACCGGGTGCCCGGTGACAACGACGCCGACGCGTTCGAGGTCGATCTGGGCCGGGTGCGGCTCACCGTCGACCCGGCTGCCGAGTGGGCACAGATGCTGGACGAGGCCGGCCGGCTGATGCGCGAGCACTACTGGAGCGAGCAACTGGGCGGCATCGACTGGGACGCCGCGGTCGCCAAGTACCGAGCGCTGCTGCCGGCGATCGCCAGCCGCGACGACCTGTCCGACATGCTCTGGGAGCTCAACGGTGAGACCGGCACCTCGCACGCCTACGAGACGCCGCCGAAGCCGGACCCCGACCCGTTGCTCCGGCCCGCCTTCCTCGGCGCGGATCTGGAACGGACGGCCGACGGCCGCTGGCTGGTGAGCCGGGTGATCCGGGGGGACAACTCGTCCCGGGCGGCCCGGTCACCGCTGTCGGCACCCTCGGTCGGGGTCCGGGCCGGCGACGAGGTGGTCGCGGTGAACGGGCGGCCGGTCGGGCCGGCCGGCCCGGCGCCGCTGCTGCGCGGCACCGCGGACAAGCCGGTCGAGCTGCGGGTGGCCCGGGACGGCCGGTCCCGTTCGGTGGTGTTGCTGCCGCTGGCCGACGAGCTGGAGCTGCGCTACCTGGACTGGGTGGCATCCTGCCGGGAGCGGGTGCATGCCGCCAGCGACCACCGGATCGGTTACCTGCACGTGCCGGACATGATCTCGTCCGGGTGGGCAGCGTTCCACCGGGACCTGAGCGTCGAGATGGGACGGGACGCGCTGATCCTGGACACCCGCAACAACAGCGGTGGCCACGTCTCCGAGCTGGTGATCGAGAAGCTGTCCCGGTCGGTGATGGCCTGGGTGACGATCCGCCATCGCGGCCAGACCAGCTGGCCACGCAGCGCGCCGAGTGGCCCGATGGTCTCGCTGGCCAACGAATGGGCGGGATCCGACGGCGACATCGTCAACCAGACCTTCAAGACGCTGGGCCTGGGGCCGGTGATCGGCCGGCGCACCTGGGGCGGCGTGGTCGGAATCGACGGCCGGTACCAGCTGGTGGACGGAAGCCGGATCACCCAGCCGCGCTACGCGTTCTGGTTCCGGTCGGCCGGCTGGGGGGTGGAGAACCACGGCGTGGATCCGGACCAGGTGGTGGAGACGCCACCACATGCCTGGGCGGCCGGCGAGGATCCGGTGCTCGATGCCGGGGTGGCCTACCTGCTCGGCGAACTGGACCGACGTGACCCGTTGCCGCGTCCCGACCCAGCCGACTATCCGAAGCTGCAAGCCCCGGAGCTGCCACCACGGCCGTGAACCGGCGCCGAGCCGCACGGCCCCACGTCTGCACCCCGGCGCCTGTCTGTCGCCGGCTGCACAGCTCTGTCCTGCGCTGTCGGTGCCGAGCCGCGCGGCACGTCTGCGCCTGCGGCGGCGAGCGGTGATCCGGCGAAGGGGCCGTATGGTGGCGGTATCGGTTCACCGCACCGGCATGCAGCAGAGCAGT
Organism: Jatrophihabitans sp.; assembly: GCA_035763985.1. Classification (GTDB taxonomy): domain Bacteria; phylum Actinomycetota; class Actinomycetes; order Mycobacteriales; family Jatrophihabitantaceae; genus Jatrophihabitans_A. The sequence goes on from DASUAC010000334.1 coordinate 2,852, forward strand.
CGTCGACGGATGGGACAATGAGCGTCACATGTCCACCGATCAGACCACGCCGCCGCCGGCCGGCGCCACACTGGCGCCGGCCAGCGCCACGCTGCCCGGCTCCGCGGAGGTCACCGGGCCGGACGAACGGGACGGTCATGTCGGTCATCCCGCCTCCGGTGGCCTGAACGACGCGCCCGAGGAACCGGCCTGCTCGATGACCACGACCTCGGCCACCACCTCGGCCACCAGCACGGTCAGGACGGCCGTGAGCCCGGCGGACAGTTCCGGCACCGGCCTGGCCGAGGCCGGCCGTCCGGTCGGGTCCAGCTGGCAGGCCGAGGCGTCCGGCGAGCTGGTCGCCATGTCCTTTCCCGGTGCTCGCCGGATCGCCGGCTGGCTGTTCTGGGTGGTGTTCCCGCTGCTGTGCATCGGCGCCATCCACGCATCGGTCACCAAGGTGGTGCACCATCTGGGCAACAAGCCGGTCGGCATCCGCGGCACCTTCGTGGTGCAGCCGCGTTCCTGCAACCAGGGATTCTGTTCCTTCGGCGGGTTGTTCACCAGCGACGACCGCACCATCAGGAGCCTGCCGCTGCTGGGGGATCCGCGCTGGCACACCGCCGAGGTGCACAAGGTCACCTACGATCCGCGGAGCGTCGAGGTGACCCCGTTGCCGGGGCACTGGAATCCGACACCATCGG
>DASUAC010000335.1:0-4627 GCA_035763985.1 Jatrophihabitans sp.
GTGATCTAAGGCACAGCTATTCCGGCTACGTCGGGAATGTTGGCAGTATGGGGCGGCCTTTGGGTGTTCGGTTTGTGGATTATCAGTGGATGGTTACATCTGCGAATAATTATCGGGGGGCTACATGTGGAGACGCCGCGCTGCGGTTTTAGCGTTTGCTGCGCTGGTGGTCAGCGTTCTCGCCGCGAGCAACCAGCCGGTACAGGCCGCTGACGGCCTCTGCCGTGATGACGCCCTCGCGCTCAGCATTCCAGCCCAGGCACCATTCGTTCGGGGCGTGATGGGCACGACCATATGGACGGTGCAGTTACGCAATCGCTCGGCTGGGCGGTGCACCCTGGCCGGTTGGCCCACGCTGACCACACGCACGGCGGCATCGGCTACCTGGTCGCCGGCCGCCGGCAAGGTGGCCGGCACCCGGACAGCCGCCACCCCGCAGCGATCAGTCAGCCTGGCTGCCGGTGAATCGGCCGCCGTGCTTGTGTCCGAACCGGCTGTCGGCTCGTCCTGCCGCCAGGACTGGTCGCTGTCGCTACAGTTTGCGGACTTCACCAAGCCGCTGACCGCACTGGTCCCCAGAGGCTTGCTCGGGCAGTGTCCGATCGGGACCTCGCTGACGGTGTCCCGGGTGATCCCGTTCGCGCAGGTCGCGACTGCACCGGCCGCACCCCTGACGATCACTCAGCAGACCGGCATCCCGCGCTGCGTGATGAGCCAGCTGGGAATCACAACCATGCCGCCTCAGCACCAGGGTGCGGTGACCATGCTGGTGTTCGAGCTGCAGAACGTGCGCCAACCGTGCTCGCTGCCGTTCGCGATGGAGGCCAGGTTGCGCGGTGCCGATGGTTCTGGCGAGCTGGCCGCCTTCGCGACCAGCTCGCGGGCTCAACACTTGCTAGCGGCGGCCTACCCATCCCGGGACGGCAGGCCGACGACGCTGCCGAGCGGGGCAAGCGTCGAGCTCCCAGTGAGCATCACGAGCACCGGGGCCGATTGCCGCCTCGCCACCTCAGCCACCCTGTACGACTCGCCCACCGATCTCGGAACCTCCGCCACCCTGCCGTTATCGGCCGGCGTGCGCTCATGCGGCCGGCCCGGCTTGTTCCCGCTGCTTGCCGGCCCAACGCCCGGGCCGGCGAGCCCCAGCACGATCAAGCCCTCGACCGCGCAGCCGCTGCGCAACGCGCTAGCCGAACTCGCCCAGCCGACCGCCGTCACGCCCTACGACACCGCTGGCTTCGGCTACGGCACCGACAGCAATGAGCCGACGGTGTCCGGCACCGCAGCCCCCTACCTCGAGCCCCAGGGTGATGCGCCCACCGTGGGCGGCCGGTACGCCTTCTACTCCGGGGCGATCGACAGTTACTGGCGGGACAACGGGTGCAGCCGTGCTCCGCAGTACAGCCTCGCCTTCAATCAGAAGAACAAAGACGCCGCCGACGCAGACTACGCATTGGCGATCGGCTGGGGCGCCAACCCGTATTACGCCTTCGCCGGCCCGGGCCTCGACCCGTCCTATGGCACCGCGGCCGAGGCCAGCAGCTGGGGTTCTCGGCAGGCCGCCACCCTGGCCGCGGAACTGAACTCCTCCTACTGGAGCGGCTTCACCGCCTACATCGACATCGAGGACGTCGTCAACAGCGGCTGGAACGCGGTCTGGTCCACCCGATGCGGTGGCTACGGCGGTAGCGAACTGGCCGGTTCGATACCGGCCTCGCTCGACCTCGACACCTACCAAGGCATCACCAGCTACATCCAGGCCAACACCGGCTATTACGCCGGCATCTACATGGCCGGCGGCTCCGGATCCAACTCGTGGTCAAACGTCTTCGGCTCCAACGGCACGGGAGCTCGCGAATGGACCTACGAGAACGAGACAAACTCGACCCAGGTCTTTCCATCCGGCTTCGCCATTCCGGGTGGCGTCTCCGCCGTCTTCTTCGCGGGAGCGAGCACTTCAAGCGGCAACGCCTTCGCCTGGCAGTGGTCCGGCGGCGGTGGAACCTCCAATGGCTACGGTGACTTCGACCAGGTTCGCGATTAGCACGCTCTGCGTGGCCATCCGGACACCGGCATACGTCAGCATGAGCAACCCGAGACCAGCAGGATGCTAGGGGCTCGCGCTAGATGTAGTAATCACCCAAGCCACCGGGCGATCCGCATGCCGCAGCTCGAGAGTTGGCTGGCAGAGATAGTCCTCCCAGCGTAAACACACCCCAGCAATATGCGGTGATGAATCTGGGCGACGAAGCGCTCTGCGGTAGGTTTCCGGACATGCCGTACAGATTCGAGAAGCTCGCCGCGACCTGCTAATCAATGGAGCATGATGACGAACCGGCCGACGCGGCGGCGCCCGATCGCAGCCGTGTTGCTCACCGGCGCGCTGCTCACCGGCGTGCTGGTGAGCGGGTGCGGCCGCGTCGCGCCGGTGCCGACCCGGCAGGACCCGCTGCGGGGTAGCGCTGGAGTGGTGGTGACCGGCCACGGCTGGACCGGGCACACGATCCTCGGGCCCGTCCCGCCGCCCGGGACCTGCCACTACCGCCACAGCGGACCGGAAGTGCTCCCCGACCCGGTCTGCACACCTGGCGCGGTCGACTCAGCGGTATCCCAGGCCAACCTGCGTACGACGGTGTGCCGCAAGGGCGGCTACACCGCCAGCGTCCGCCCACCCGAGAGTGCCACCAATGCGATCAAGCGCCGGTTGCTGGCCGCCTATGGGGTCCCGGTCGCCGACGCGTCCAAGTACGAGCTGGACCATCTCATCGAACTGTCCAGCGGCGGCAGCTCCGACGTACGCAACCTGTGGCCCGAACCCAACCAGCTCTACACCACGACCGGGAGCAGCTTCGTCCACAACGACAAGGACAAGGTCGAGCAGTACCTGTACCACGCCCAGTGCGGCGGCAAGATCGGTCTCCGCGCCATCCAGCAAACCATCAGCCGGGACTGGACCACCGCCGTCGCCTCGCTTCGGCTGCCACCCATCCCAGCCGGCTAGCACCGGCCGCGATCCAGCGCCGCGATAAGGTCGTTCGGTGATGGTGGCGGCCCTGGATCTCCTGCCCGACGAGGCGTACGTGCGCCGATGGCAGCACCCGGCGCAGGTGCCGGCTCCGGGGGTCGGTCGATGACGCGCTCGCCGTGGTTGCCGTACGGGGCAGATCCGGAGGCTGACGTCCGGCTGGTGTGCCTGCCGCACGCGGGCGCGGGCGCTGCAGCGTTCAAGGCGTGGGGAATCGGCCTGGACCCGCGGGTACGCGCCTGCCCGGCGCAACCGCCCGGCCGGGAGAAGCGGCGTGCCGAACCGCCGTTCACCACGGTGGGTCCCTTGGTGCGCGGGCTTGCCGCGGAGCTGGCGGAGACCGTGGCCGAGCCGTACGCGCTGTTCGGCCACAGCACCGGCGCGTTGTGCGCCTTCGAGGTCGCCCGCGAGTTGCGCGCCGGCGGCGCTCCGATGCCGGTCCACCTGTTCGTGTCCGGCCGCCGTGCCCCGCAGCTGCCGATGGAACGGGTCGAGCTCGCCGCGTTGACGCCGCCGGAACTGGCGGCCCTGCTCGACGAGATGGGCGGGACGCCGCGCGAGGTGCTGGCCGATCACGACATGCTGAAGGCCCTGCAGCCGCTGCTGGCCGCGGATTTCGCGGTCAACCAGGATTACCGGTTCGTCCCGGGCGCGCCGCTGGACGTCCCGCTGACCGCCTTCGCCGGGGTCGAGGACACCGGCGCCGACGGCGAGTGGATGGCGCCGTGGCGGGAGCAGACCGCCGGCGACTTCGCCCTGCACGAACTCGACGGCGGCCACTTCGCGATCTTCGACCAGCGCGCGGAGGTGCACGCCCGCATCGCCGCGCACCTGGCGGCGTACCTGCACTGACCGCGGCCCGATGACGTGCGGCGTGACCGTCGCGTCTTCGCGCGAATTAGCATGAGGCCCGATCTCGCCGATCAGCCAGCGGACAGATCGCACGGCATGAGTTCCAGGTGGCCGGCTTGGCCGGTCGCCGAAGGTAACAAGGGGGTTCGTCCACGGTGGAAAGTCGACAGGACTTCATCGACGAGGAATACGTCGCACCGGTCGGTAAAATGGAAACGTCCGTTGCCGCGATCATCGCGGACGTGCTGGGCGTGGACCGGATCGGCCGTACGGACAGCTACTACGATTTCGGGGGCACGTCGTTGCAGGCCATCCGGATCTGTACCCGCGTCGAGGGGCAGCTGGGCGTGAAGGCCGTCCCCCTGTGGCTGTTCGAGAACGACGTGCTCGAGGACTTCGTGCGCCGGCTGACCGAACCCGCCGAGGGTGCGGGTGACTGAGCCCCACGCAGTCATCCACGCCGCAGTCGCCCAGCACGCCGCGGAACGTCCGGATGCCCTGGCACTGATCGGCAACGGCGGCCGGCTCAGCTATCGGCAGCTCGACGCCGCCTCCGACACGTACGCGGCACGGCTGGCCGAGGCCGGTGTCGGGCCCGGTGCCACGGTGCCCCTGGTGATCCCCCGCTCGGCCCGGCTGGCGGCGATCGAGCTGGCCGTGCTCAAGTGCGGCGCGGCCTACGCCAACCTCGACCCGGCCTGGCCGGCCGAGCGGCAGCGATCCATCGTGGCCCGCATCGCCGGAAAGGCC
>DASUAC010000336.1:0-22550 GCA_035763985.1 Jatrophihabitans sp.
GCCCGCCGACGGACTGTCCGTCGGCGAGGTGGGCTACCTGATCACCGGGGTGAAGGACGTCCGGCAGTCCCGGGTCGGCGACACGGTCACCGACGCCGGCAAGCCGGCCAAGCAGGCGCTCGGCGGCTACCGGGATCCCAAGCCGATGGTGTACTCCGGGCTGTACCCGATCGACGGCTCGGACTTCCCGTTGCTGCGCGACGCGCTGGACAAGCTGCGGCTCAACGACGCCGCGCTGGTCTACGAACCCGAGTCGAGCGCCGCGCTCGGCTTCGGCTTCCGGTGCGGCTTCCTGGGCCTGCTGCACCTGGAGATCACCCGGGACCGGCTGGAGCGCGAGTTCGGCCTGGACCTGATCTCCACCGCCCCGAACGTGGTGAACCGGGTGATCCTGGAGGACGGCCGGGAGTACGTGGTCACCAACCCGTCCGACTGGCCGTCCGGGCAGAAGATCGCCGAGGTGCACGAGCCGATCGTGAAGTCGATGATCATCGCCCCGAGCGAGTACATCGGCGCGATCATGGAACTCTGCCAGGCCCGCCGGGGCAGCCTGCTCGGCATGGACTACCTGTCCGAGACCCGGGTGGAGCTGCGCTACACGCTGCCGCTGGCCGAGATCATCTTCGACTTCTTCGACGCGCTGAAGTCGCGCACCCGCGGCTACGCCAGCCTGGATTACGAGGACGGCGGCGAGCAGCTGGCCGACCTGGTCAAGGTCGACATCCTGCTGCAGGGCGAGGCGGTGGACGCCTTCTCGGCCATCGTGCACAAGGACAAGGCCTATGCCTACGGCGTGATGATGACCACCAAGCTGCGCGAGCTGATCCCGCGCCAGCAGTTCGAGGTGCCGATCCAGGCTGCGATCGGCTCCCGGGTGATCGCCCGCGAATCCATCCGGGCGATCCGCAAGGACGTACTGGCCAAGTGCTACGGCGGTGACATCACCCGGAAGCGGAAGCTGCTGGAGAAGCAGAAGGAGGGCAAGCGGCGGATGAAGATGGTCGGCCGGGTGGAGGTGCCGCAGGAGGCCTTCATCGCCGCGCTGTCCACCGCGGAATCGCCCGAGGCGGCAAGAAAATAGCGGCCGACTTCACCGGCCTGATCGTCCCGTTGCCCGACCTGGAACCGGTGGTCGGGCGGTGGCGGGACCGCTACGACACGACGTTCGCCGGGGTGCCCGCGCATGTCACCGCGCTGTTCCCCTGGATCCCGCCGGACGAGCTGACCGATGCCGACCTGGCTGCGGTCGCCACCTTGGCCCGGGACTGGCCGCCGTTCGAGGTGACCTTTCCCCGGTTCGGCCGGTTCGGCGACGAGGTGCACTACCTGGAGCCGGAGCCGGCGGACGGGTTCCATGCGATCACCGCGGATCTGGCCACGGTCTGGCCGGAACACCCGCCGTATGAAGGGCGATTCGCCGAGGTCGTACCGCATCTGACCGTGGCGGTGGCCGCTTCGCCCGAGCAGGTCGCCGAGTGCCGGCAGGCGATCGAGGCGGCGCTGCCGGTACGAACCGTCGCCCGGGAGCTGCTGGCCGTCGAGCTGCGAGCCGGCCGTTGCCGGCCGCTCAGGCGGTTCCGGCTCGGCGGCTGAAGGCGATCCAGGGCCGAGGCGGCTGAAACCTTTGATTACTTGGCCGAAACCCGCCTGGTAACTGCCGGTCCGGCTGCGTAGCGTCCCGACCAGGAGTCCGTACGACTGAGTCCGTCAGCACGGGGGAGCAGCCTTGACCGCAACTGAAGATCAGTACGCCGCCGCGCTGGCCGCCGCCGCCGCGCACGCACGGGAGTGGCTGGCCTCGGTGCCGAACCGGCCGGTGCCGCCGCGCCGTACCGCCGACGAGCTGGCCAAGGCGTTCGGGGAGTTCATCCCGGACGGCCCGAGCGATCCGGTCGCGGCGGTCGACCTGCTCAACGAGGTCGGCCAGGACGGGCTGATGACGATCGCGTCCGGCCGGTTCTTCGGCTGGGTGATGGGCGGCACGCTGCCGGCCGCGCTGGCCGCCGACTGGCTGGTCAGCGCCTGGGACCAGAACGCCGGGCTGCGGTTCGCGACGCCCGGCGTGGTCGCGGCCGAGGAGACCGCGGCCCGCTGGCTGCTCGACCTGCTCGGCCTGCCGGCCGGTTCGGACGTCGGCTTCGTCACCGGTGGCCTGATGGCGAACTTCACCGGGCTGGCGTCCGGTCGCCAGCAGGTGCTCACCGACGCCGGCTGGGATCTCGACCGGCACGGCCTAACCGGCGCGCCGCCGGTCACCGTGCTGGTCGGCGCCGAGCGGCACGACTCGGTGGATGTGGCATTGCGCTACCTGGGCCTGGGCGCGCCGACCGTACTGCCGGCCGACGGCCAGGGACGGCTGCGGGTCGAGGCGTTGGCCGACCGGCTCGGCCGCGTCCGACCCGGAGCTGCGCCGACGATCGTCTGCCTGCAGGCCGGCAATCTGCATTCCGGTGCGTTCGACGACTTCACCGCCGCCATCGAACTCGCTCACCGGCACGGCGCCTGGGTGCACATCGACGGCGCGTTCGGGCTGTGGGCCGGTGCCAGCCCGGCCCACCGGCACCTGGTGGCCGGCTACGCCGGCGCGGACTCCTGGGCGACGGACGCGCACAAGACGCTGAACGTGCCCTACGACTGCGGGATCGCGATCGTTGCCCGGCCGGCCGCGCTGCGCGGCGCGCTGGGCATGCACGCCGACTACCTGATCCCGGACGCGGCCGGTGACCCGCTGGACAAGGTTCCGGAGATGTCCCGGCGAGCGCGCGGCGTGCCGGTGTGGGCCGCGCTGCAGTCGCTCGGCCGGCGCGGGGTCGCCGAGCTCGTCGAGCGGCTGGTCGGTGGGGCGCAGGCCATAGCGGCCGGCATCGCGGCGATCGACGAGGTCGAGGTGCTCAACGAGGTGGTGTTCACCCAGGCCTGCTTCGCGGTCGGCGACGACGAGCGGACCCAGGCCGTGATGCGCCACATCATCGACGACGGGGTCACCTGGATGTCCGGTTCCCGCTGGGCCGGCCGGCAGGTCATCCGGATCTCGGTGAGCAACTGGTCCATCGACGCCGAGGACGTCGCCCGCTCGATCGACGCGGTGCGGCGCGCGGTCGAGGCCACCCGATGACCGGCAGGGCGATGGACACGGGGCGCCGGTGACCTTCGGCACTGGCCGCCCGGTCCGGCGGTGCGCTGTGATCGAGACATGTCGGTACTGTTCGCCCGACGGCGTGGTTGACCGATGGCCAAACCGCAGGCAGCGCAAGCCCATTCGCCCGGGCGGCTGAAGCGAGCCGTCTACGAGCGCGAGCTGTACCGGCTGCAGGCCGAGCTGGTCACCATGCAGGAATGGGTACGCGCCGAGCGGGTCCGGATGCTGATCGTCTTCGAGGGCCGGGACGCCGCCGGCAAGGGCAGCGCGATCAAGCGGGTGACCGAATACCTCAATCCGCGGATCGCCCGGGTGGTGGCGTTGCCGATCCCTACCGAGCGGGAACGCGGCCAGTGGTACTTCCAGCGCTACGTCGCGCAGTTGCCGGCCGCCGGCGAGATCGTGCTGATGGACCGGTCCTGGTACAACCGGGCCGGCGTCGAGCGGGTGATGGGCTTCTGTACGCCTGCCGAGTACCGCCGGTTCCTGGCGCAGTGCCCGGTCTTCGAGCGGCTGCTGGTCGAGGACGGGATCCTGTTGCGCAAGTACTGGTTCTCGGTCAGCGACGCCGAGCAGCACCGGCGTTTCCGGGCCCGGCGCAACGACCCGATGCGGCGGTGGAAGCTGTCGGAGATGGATGTCGACTCGATCCGGCGGTGGGAGGAGTACTCCCGGGCGAAGGACGAGATGTTCCTGCACACCGACATCCCGGAGGCGCCGTGGTACGTGGTGGAGGCCGACGACAAGCGCAGCGCCCGGATCAACATGATCGCCCACCTGCTGTCCAGCGTCGGCTACACCGAGGTGCCGGCGCCGCGGATCGAAATCCCGAAGCCGCCGCCGGCAACCAGCTACACCCGGCCGCCGCGGGAGCTGTTCCGCTCGGTGCCGGACTACGCCGCCGGCCTGCGTTGAGCCGTACCGATAAGCACGAACCGCACCGCGCCAGCCGGGCCGACCCCTAGCGCAATCCGTCGAACAGGTCCTGTTCGGGCAGCGCGGCGCCGGTGGTGTCGTACACCCGGACGAACGTCTCCCGGCCCATCAGCTCGGTGAACCGTTCCCGCCCCATCCGCAGGAAGAAGATGTTCTCGCCCTGGCTGGCATGCGCGGCGAGCGCGTCGAACTTCTGGCCGCCGAACTCCCGGGTGTCCACCCAGGTGGTGATCACCTCGTCCGGCAAACCGAGTTCGGGCATCTCCTGGCCCTCCTCGGGTACGTCCCAGTCGGCGCCGAGTTCCCGCATGATCTGGCCGAACTCCGCCATCCCGGAGCGCGGCGCGGTGGTCCAGTACACCTTGGCCGGCACCCGGGTCTGCGCGACCGCGGCCATGGTGATCCGGTGCGCCTGGATGTGGTCCGGGTGGCCGTAGAAGCCGTTCTCGTCATAGGTGACGACCACGTCGGGCTGATAGCGGTGGATCAGCTCGGCGAGCCGGTCGGCGGCCTCGGCCACCGGAGTCGTCCAGAATGCGCCGGGCGCCTCGTTGGTGGCCCAGCCCATCATTCCGGAGTCGGCGTATTCGAGCAGTTCCAGGTGGCTGACGTTCAGCACCGCGCAGCTCTTCTCCAGCTCCTGCCGGCGCATCTCCACCACGGCCTCGGGGTCGTGGCCCGGGTCGCCGGGTTTGGCGCCGTCCGGGCCGTCACCGCAGCGGCCGTCGGTGCAGGTCACCAGCACGGTGCGGATGCCCTCGGCGGCGGCTTTGGCGAGCACGCCGCCGGTACCGGTCGCTTCGTCGTCCGGGTGCGCGTGCACCGTCATCAGGGTCAGCGGGCGTTCGGCCATGAAGCCACCCTAACCGGGCTTGAACGCCGACGGGTGTTCTCCGTTGGCTACCGTGCTGCGGGAACTGACCCGGTACTACCCGGCGCCGGCACCGGGCTTGGATTTCAGCACCCCGCCCATCGCGCGGGGGGAAAACCAACCGGCACCGAACAGCGTGCGAGTGGGGACCTCGGGCTCTATCCGGGCGTCCGGCCGGGGCGCTTGCTTGCTTCATGCACAGGGGGTGCGACGTCGGATCGGTCGGCTCTGGCCGCTGTTCGCACCGGTGCTGCTGATGCCCGCCCTGTCGATATTGCTCCCGGCTGCACCCGCAGTGTCCGAAACGCCGATCTGCCAGCAAACGCTGCCCAAACCGAGTTCCGGTTCGCTCACCCTGGACCGCAGTTCGGTGCGGCCGGGGGGAGACCACGATCGGAATCGTGAGCGGCCTGGCGGCGGCGTACTGCTGCCCGGACCGAACGGGGCGTGGCGGTTCCCCGCGGTGGACAGCGCGGGTAACTTCAGTGGCCGGATACTGCTGAAGTCCACCGCCTCCGGTACGTATCAGGTGACCATGCGCTGCGGTGGCGGCCGGGCCGCGGGCACGACCCTGACCGTCCAGCCGGTGCTGGCGGCCAGCGGCCGGCCGGTGCTGCCGGGGCTGGCCATCGGCGGGCTGAGCCTGCTGCTCGGGCTGGTCCTGCTACGAGCCGGCCGGCGTCCGGCCGGATAATTGCTCGACGCCGCTGGAACAATCGCGATCGTGGACGACTACCGCGCACTGAACCTGGCCAACTGGGACGAGCGAGCCCCGGCGCACGCCGCCTCGCCCGGCTACGGGGTGCAACGGTTCCGGGACGACCCGGTGCACCTGTCGACGGTGGTCCGGTTCGACCGGGAGCGGCTCGGTGACATCGCCGGGTTGCGCGGCCTGCACCTGCAATGCCACATCGGCACCGACACCCTGTCGCTGCACCGGCTGGGTGCGCGGATGAGCGGGCTGGACTTCTCCGGGCCGGCGCTGACCGAGGCACGGGCGCTGGCCGAGGCGGTCGGCGCGCCGATCGACTACGTCCAGGCGGATGCCTACCAGGCGGTCGAGCGGTTCGGCGCGGGGCAGTTCGAACTGCTCTACACCGGGATCGGCGCGCTGTGCTGGCTGCCCGACATCGCCCGCTGGGGACGGCTGGTCGCCGAGCTGCTGGCGCCCGGCGGCCGGCTGTTCCTGCGGGAGGGCCACCCGGCGCTGTGGGCGATCGACGAGCGCCGGGACGACCATCTGCTGGCCGCCGAGTACCCGTACTTCGAGACCGAAGAGCCCCTCCTGTTCGACGACGAGGGGACGTACGTGCCGACCGAGGTGTCGTTCGTGCACAACCGCACCGCCAGTTGGAACCACGGCATCGGCGAGATCATCAGCGCGGTGCTGGACGCCGGGCTGCGGCTGACCCAGTTCGTCGAGCACCGTTCGGTGCCGTGGGAGGCGTTGCCCGGCGCGATGACGATGGACCCGGACGACGAGGAGTGGCGGCTGACCGACCGGCCCGAGCGGTTACCGCTGACCTACACCCTGCAGGCGGTCAAGCCGTAGCCGCGGTGCCCACGTAATACGCCGCGCGAACGGTCGTGGTGCGCAGCGCGCCGTGCCCGGACATCGGCGCGATCCGGACCGTCCAGGCCGGCGTCGACCGGTCGATGCCGTCGGCTCGAGCCAGGCCCCAGACGGCCAGCTGGTGGTCGCAGCCGTAGGTGCCGTACAGCTCGGGATGCCCGTCCAACGTCCCCCAGGCGCCGCCGATGCGCAGCCAGCACCGGGTGCCGTCGGCCAGCAACAGCCCGAGCGGGGAGGGGGTACGGCCGGCGGCGGGTACCGCGACCGGCCCGTCGGTGTGGAGTACGGTGAGCCGCCGGCTCCACGGATCCCGGTAGCAGAGCACCGACCGGACGGTGCTCGTCGGCCAGCAGGCCACGGCATAGGCGGCGGCCGGGCTGCATTCGACGATGCCGTCATCCACCGCGACCGGCGAGGCGTCCCCGATCGGAACCGTGCAGTCCACGGTGCCGGGCGGGCCGGGCACCGCGCTGTAACCGGCCGCGGGCCGGCCTGCCGCGGTGACCGGACGGATCACCACTCGGCTGGTGGCCGGGTTGGCGGGCTTGGCCGGCCTGGTCGGCGCCGCGCTGGCCGGGGGAGTCGACGGTGGGTTGCCGGCCGGCTGCCCGACGGTTGTCGTCTGTCCGGTCGGTCCGGCGCTATCGGTCGGCCCGGCGCTGCCGGCCGAGGTCTGGGTTCCGGTCGGTCCGGGGCTGCCGGCCGAGGTCCGGCTTCCGGCGGTGCATCCGGTGACCAGGAGCAGGCCGAGGACGGCGAGGTGCAGGCGCATGCGAATTCTTCCGTGAGTGGCCGATCGAGCGCAGATATGACGCCTGTTCGCCCTCCGCGGTTGCGTCCGCCGCATCACAAATGGATCACCGGCGCCTAAGGCGTGCTAACCGAGCACGCCGTGCACCGTGGCGTGCCCCTTGAGCAGGTTGCGGGCGATCGTCCGGCGCTGGATCTCGTCCGTCCCCTCATAGATCCGCAGCAGCCGCAGCTCGCGGTACCAGCGTTCGATCGGCAGCTCCCGGGTGTAGCCCATGCCGCCGTGGATCTGCAGCATCCGGTCCACGATCTCGTTCGCCTTGACCCCGCCGAACAACTTGGCCATCGACTGGGCGTGCCGCGAGTCCATGCCCTGGTCCACCTGCCAGGCGGCGCTGAGCACCAGCCAGCGCAGTGCCTCCAGGTCCACCGCGGAATCGGCGATCATCCATTGGATGGCCTGCCGGTCGGCGATCGGCTCGCCGAAGGTGACCCGGTTGCGGGCGTGCGCCATGGCCATCTCCATCAGCCGCTCGCAGGCGCCGACGGCGCGGGCCGGCAGCAGGTAGCGGCCGCGGCCGATCCACTGCATGGCCAAGGCGAAACCCTGTCCCAGCTCGCCGAGGATGTTCCGTTCGGGCACCCGGACGTCCTCGAACACCAGCGCCGCCGGCCCCCATTCGCCCATGGTGTCGATGTATTCGGACTTCCAGCCCATCTCCCGGTCGGCCAGGAAGCAGGTCACCCCGCCGTTGACGCCCTTCTCCGGATCGGTGATCGCGAACACCATGGCGAAGTCGGCCTCGTTGCCACCGGTGATGAAGGTCTTCTCGCCGTTGACGATCCAGTCCGAGCCGTCCTTGCGGGCGGTGGTCCGGATCGCGGTGGCGTCCGACCCGGCGCCCGGCTCGGTGATCGCGAAGCACGAGATCCGGCTTCCCTCGATGGTCGGCAGCAGGTACTCCTGCTGCTGCGCCTGGTTGGCGTGGAACAGGATGTTGTCGGCCGAGCCGCCGAACCGGAACGGCACGAACGACCGGCCCAGTTCCACCTCGATCAGCGCCGCCAGCACCGCGGACAGGTTCATCCCGCCGTACTCCGCCGGGGTCTGGATGCCCCAGAAGCCGAACCGGCGGGCCTTGTCGCGCAGCTCGGCCAGTTCGTCGGCGGTGATGCCCGGCTGGTGCGCCCGCTCCCGGCGCAGCATCTCCGGCTCCAGCGGCATGATCTCGCGCCGGACGAAGTTGCGTACCCAGTCCCGGGTCTCGGTCTCCTCGGTGCTCAGCGACAGATCCATGGTCACCTCTTCGGATTCGCTGCGCTCCAGCCTAGCGATCGCCCTAGGGTTCGATCACGATCTTGCCGACCAGCGAACCGGATTCCATCGCGGCCAGCCCGTCGGCCACCCGGTCCAGCGGCAGCGTCCGGTCGACCGGCGGCCGCAGGCCGGTCGAGACCAGCAGCCTGAGCAGATCGGCCAGCTCGGCCCGGGTGCCCATGGTGGAGCCGATCACCTGCAGTTGCAGGAAGAAGATCCGGTTCAGCTCGGCCGGTGGCATGGCACCCGAGGTGGCTCCGGAGATCACCAGCCGGCCGCCGGGACGCAGCGACTTCAGCGAATGCGACCAGGTTGCCGCACCGACCGTCTCCAGCACCGCGTCCACCCGCTCCGGCAGCCGGGCGCCGGATTCGAACGCCTCGTGCGCACCGAGCTTCAGCGCGACCGCCTGCTTCTCCTCGGTACGCGCGGTGGCCCAGACCCGCAGACCGGCTGTGCGGGCGAGCAGGATGCAGGCCGAGGCGACCCCGCCGGTGGCGCCCTGCACCAGCACCGTCTGGCCGGGCCGCAGGCCGGAGTTGACGAACAGCATCCGGTACGCGGTCAGCCACGCGGTGGGCAGGCAGGCCGCCTCGGCGAAGCTCAGTTCGGCCGGCTTGCGGATCAGGTTGGCGCTCGGCACCGCGACCAGTTCGGCCAGCGAACCCTGGTGGCGCTCGCTGAGCAGGCTGCGTTGCGGATCCAGCGTCTCGTCGCCGGTCCAGCCGGGGCCGCTGATCACCGAGTGCACCACGACCTCGTCGCCGGTGGCGGTGTCGATGCCGGCCGCGTCGCAGCCGAGGATCATCGGCAGCCGGTCCTCGCTGATGCCCACCCCGCGCAGCGTCCACAGGTCGTGGTGGTTCAGGCTGACCGCCTTGACCCGGACGACCGACCAGCCCGGCTCCGCCTTCGGTTCCGGGCGGTCGCCGACCACCAGGCCGGCCAGCGGGTTCTCGGCGTCCAGGGACTCGGCGTAGGCGGCGCGCATACGCCCGACCCTAACCGGCCGGCCGAGCCACCGCCGTGGCAGCACCGTCGCCGGCAGGCGCTCCGCTTCAGGTGAGCAGACCCTCTGGGACGGAGCCGAGCGCCCGCTCGATCGCCGCGATCAGCTCGCGGGCGGAGCCGGCGGTGAGCTCGACCGCCACCCGGTGGCCCGGCCGTCCATCGGTGAAGTCGATGTTCAGGGTGTGCTCGGCCTGAGCGTGCACCGGGTGGTCGTAGTACACGGTGGCGCTGGTGAGCCCGAACCAGCCGTCCGGCCCCTTGCCGCTGCCGGCGAGCTGGGCGAACTCGGTGTTGTAGGTGCACATGGGTCAGCCGATCGTGCGGGCGAAGAAGCGGGCGATGTGCTGGTAGCCGTCCACGGCCGCCTCCGGCCGGTAGGACGGCCGGTCGGCGCCGAAGAAGCCGTGCCCGGCGCCGTCGTAGCGGTGGAACTCATGCTCCTTGCCATGCTTGGTGAGGATCTTGTCGAGCAGATCGACCTGTTTCCGGGTCGGGTTGGCGTCCTTGTTGCCGAACAGGCCGAGCAGCGGGCAGCGCAGGTTGGGCAGTTGAGCCTCCAGGCTGGTCATCCGTACCCCGACCTCCCGCGGCGCGTCGCTGACCACGAAGGCGCCGTAGCAGTCCACCGCGCCCTGCACGTCCAGGTTGCAGGCCACCAGCACCGCCTGCCGGCCGCCCGAGCAGTGCCCGATCACGGCGACCTTGCCGTTGGCGGTGTCCAGCCCGCGCAGGTGCTCGATGGCGCCGGCCACATCGCCGAGCAGCCGCTCGTCCGGCACCCCGCCGTTGGCCCGGCCCGCCGCGGCGGCATCGTCCGGGTCGGCGCCGGGCGCATCCCGGTGGTACAGGTTGGGCATCACCACGTCGTAGCCGTCGACGGCGAACCGACGCGCCACCTCCTTGCTCCAGCGGTCGTAGCCCGGCATGTGGTGGATGAGCACGACACCGCCCCGCCGGCCGGTGGTGGCCGGGCTGGCGGCGTAGGCCTCGATCTGGTCACCGCCGGCACCCGCGATCCGGATGGTCGCCGCGGTCATTGCGTCGTCCACGTGTGCTCCTTCTGCTCGATACTGTCTGGTCGGCTCCGCGCTCGCTCCGGTCCGCCCTCGCTGTCGCTCGGTGCGATCCTCACTCGCTGTCGCCTCTCGATACTGTCTGGTCGGCTCCGCGCTCGCTCCGGTCCGCCCTCGCCTCCCGCGCGACGTCCGGCCGGGTCCTACGCTGGGCGGCGTGGTTTCGTTCCGGTCGTCGCTGCGCCGGCGGCCGTTCGTCGCCCTGCTGGTGTTGATATTGCTCCTGCTCGCTGGCTACGCCGCACGGGCGGTCACCGATCACCGACCGGCCAGGCCGTCCACGCCCGCCAGCCCGTCCGCCTCCGTCACGCCGTCCAGCACGGTCCTGCCACCGGCGACGTCGCCACCGTCCGTGCTGCCGG
Organism: Jatrophihabitans sp.; assembly: GCA_035763985.1. Classification (GTDB taxonomy): domain Bacteria; phylum Actinomycetota; class Actinomycetes; order Mycobacteriales; family Jatrophihabitantaceae; genus Jatrophihabitans_A. Next base: position 11,034 of record DASUAC010000336.1, read on the forward strand.
CACCGTCCGGCTGACCCGGCTGACCCGGTCTACTCGGTGGTGGCCCAGGCCGGCGGCCGCTTCTGCCGGAACGCCGCGATGCCCTCGGCGGCCTCGGCGCTGGCGAAGTACTCGGCCGACAGCGCGCTCATCGCCGCCAGGTCGGTGGCCATCGACAGGCCGCTGCGGTCCCGGCGCAGCATCGCCTTGGTGGCGGCCAGCGCCTTCGGCTCGCAACCGGCCAGCAGGCCGGTCAGCCGGGCCAGCTCGGCGTCCGGATCGGCGACCACCCGGCTCAGCAGCCCGATCTCGGCGGCCCGGCCGGCGTCGAAGGTCTCCCCGGTCAGGCACAGTTCGAGCACCGCCCTGGGCAGCAGCCGGGGCAGCACCGGCACCGAGATCACCGCAGGCACCAGGCCCAACCGCACCTCGGTGAAGGCGAAATCGGCGTTCGCGGTGCCGATCGCGATGTCACAGGCGGCGATCAGCCCGATGCCGCCGGCCCGGGCCTTGCCGTCCACCCGGGCGATCACCGGCTTGCCGAACTCCCAGATCCGCTGCAGCAGCGCCGGAAACGCGTTGATCGGCTGGTCGGCCGCGGGTACGTCGGTCACCGCGGTGAGGTCCATGCCGGAGCAGAACACCGTGCCGGTGTGGTCGAGCACCACGGTGCGCACCTCGGGCGCTGCCTCGGCCCGGTCCAGCGCGTCCCGCAACTGGCCGAGCAACGGCGCGGACAGCGCATTGCGCCGTTGCGGGGCGTTCAGCGTGACGGTGGCCACCGAACCGGCGGCCAGATAATCCACGGTGCTCACTCAGCGCCTCCTCTGCCGGCCCTGAGCACTGTAGGACACTGGCTGCTATGCCCTCCGCGCTGCCACTCGGCGATCCGGCGCCGGCTTCGGGCGCGTTGCCCGGCTCGGCGCTGGCGCGGCTGCCCGGCACCGCGTTCGGGTTCTACGTGCACATCCCGTTCTGTACGGTCCGGTGCGGCTATTGCGACTTCAACACCTACACCGCCGCGGAGCTGGGCAACGGGGTGAGCCGGGGCAGCTACGCCGACCTGGTGCTGGCCGAGATCCGGCTGGCCCGCGACGTGCTGCCGGCCGGCACGCCGCCGGTCGGCACGGTGTTCTTCGGCGGTGGCACCCCGTCGTTGCTGCCGGCCGAGCACCTGGGGCTGATCGTGCGCGCCATCGGCGAGGAGTTCGGGCTGGCCCCGGACGCCGAGGTGACCACCGAGGCCAACCCGGAGTCGGTCACCCCGGCCTACTTCGGCAAGCTGGCCGAGGCCGGTTTCACCCGGGTCTCGCTCGGCATGCAGTCGGCGGCCGGCCACGTGCTCGCGGTGCTGGACCGGCAGCACCGGCCGGAGCGGGCGACGGCGGCGGTGGCCGAGGCCCGGGCGGCCGGCTTCGAGCACGTCAACCTGGACCTGATCTACGGCACGCCGGGGGAGTCGGAGGCCGACTGGCAGGCCTCGCTGGACGCGGCGATCGGTTCCGGCGCCGATCACCTGAGCGCGTACGCGCTGATCGTGGAGGAGGGCACCCCGTTGGCCCGCAAGGTGGCCGGCGGGGTGATCCCGGCGCCGGACGACGACGTGCTGGCCGATCGGTACCTGCAGGCCGAGGAGACGCTGGCCGCGGCCGGCTTCGCCTGGTACGAGGTGTCGAACTGGGCCCGCTCGGCCGAGGCCAGGTCGGTGCACAACCGGCTGTACTGGTCCGGTGCGAACTGGTGGGGCGCCGGGCCGGGGGCGCACAGCCACATCGGCGGGGTGCGCTGGTGGAACGTCAAGCATCCGGCCCGCTACGCCGGCCTGCTGGACGCCGGGCGCAGCCCGGCGGCCGGCCGGGAGACGCTGGATGCGGCCGCCGAGCTGACCGAACGGGTGATGCTGCAGCTGCGGATGTCCACCGGGCTGGAGCTGGCCGGGTTGCCGCCCGCCGCGCTGGAACATGCCGAGCGGTGCATGGAATGGGGGCTCGCCGAACGGCAGCCGCTGGCGTCCGGCCGGTTGGTGCTCACCCTGCGCGGCCGGCTGCTGGCCGACGCGGTCGCCCGGGATCTGCTGTTGGCGGCCGGCTGAGCCGGCGCCCGCTCACCCCGTGTCGGCTCACCCCGTGTCGGCTCACCCCGTGTCGGCCAGGGCGGGCTGTGCAGGCCGGGGTCAGCTTCGCTTCGGCCGCAGCTCGTCCAGATCCAGCACCCGGACATGCAGCGTCTGCCGTTGCTGCAGGGCGGCGCGCAGCGCCCGGTGCAGGCCGTCCTCCAGGTAGATCTCGCCGTGCCACTGCACCGCGTGCGGGAACAGGTCGCCGTAGAAGGTCGAGTCGGAGTCGAGCAGCTTGTCCAGTGCCAGTTCCCGCTTGATGGTGATCAGTTCGTCCAGCCGCACCGAGCGCGGCGGCACGTTGGCCCAGTCGCGGGTGGAGAAGCCATGGTCCGGATACGGCTTGCCGTCCCGGACCGCTTTGAAGATCACGTACCCCTGCTCCCGTGCGGTTTCGGTGGCATTTGCGGGCTCAGCCTATCGTGATCGGTTAACTGTCGTACACGTTGCCTGTCCTGAGATGTACATTTGCCGGATGGACGTGGCGGTCAGCGTGTTGCGGGCGGAGCTGTCGAGCTGGATCGAGCGAGCACATGGCGGGGACGAGGTCGTGATCACCGACCGCGGAATTCCGGTCGCCCGGCTGGTCCCGGTGGCCGGCGCGCCGTTGCTCGAACGCCTGGTCTCTGAAGGCGTGCTCAGCCGGCCGGTCAGTGCCGACCGCCCGTCCGCCCGCTCTGCCAAACGGGTCCGTCCACGCGGCGCAGTGGCCGAACTGGTGGCCGAGCAGCGCCGGTAACGCATGACGATCGTCTATTTCGACAGCAGCGCGTTCGTCAAACTGCTGGTGGAGGAGGACGGCAGCGAGCTGGCCGCCGCGCTGTGGGACGGCTGCGACGCGGCCGTGGCGGGCCGGCTCGGTTGTCCCGAGGTCAGGGCGGCGCTGGCCGTGGCTCGACGTGATCACCGGCTGACCGCTGCCGACCATCGCTGTGCCGAAGCGGCGTTCGCGGGCTATTGGGCCGCCACCCGGATGGTGGAGCTGACCGATCGGGTGGCCGAGCGGGCCGGCCAACTGGCGACCGATCATGCGTTGCGTGGCGCGGATGCGGTGCACCTGGCCAGCGTCCTGGCGGTCGGCGCCGACCATGCAGTGCTCGCGGTATGGGATCAGCGGCTGCGGGCAGGCGCTCGAGCTGCCGGCGTGCAGGTCGTCCCGGCAGAGTGACGATCGCTCGGGTACGCCATCACGGGTGGCTACCAAACCACCGCTGTCACGCCCGATACCCCTTATCATTTAAGCCTGACGCAGCGAACGTTCGATGCGCCGGCGATTCGGTCGGACAGGAGGAGGCCCGCGGTGAACGTCGAGGAGCGCAAGCTCGAGGTGCTGCGCGCCATCATCTCCGACTTCATCACGACCAATGAGCCGGTAGGCAGCAAGGCCCTGGTGGAACGTCACAATCTGGGCGTATCACCAGCTACCATCCGCAACGACATGGCGGCGCTGGAGGAGGAAGGCCTGATCCAGCAGCCGCACACCTCGGCCGGCCGGGTGCCCACCGACGCCGGGTACCGGGTGTTCGTCGACAGGCTGACCTCGATCAAGCCGCTGTCGGTCGCCGAGCGCCGGGCCATCGAACGCTTCCTCAACGAAGCAGTGGATCTGGACGGCGTGGTGCAGAACGCGGTGCGCGCGCTGGCCCAGCTCACCCGCAACGTGGCGGTGGTGCAGTACCCGTCGCTGTCCCGGTCCCGGGTCCGGCACATGGAGACGGTGCTGCTCAGCCCGGTCCGGATGCTGCTGGTGCTGATCACCGACACCGGCCGGGTGGAGCAGCGGGTGGTGGAGCTGCCCGGACCGGTGCAGGACTCCGACGTGGCCGAACTGCGTACCGTGCTGAACGGCAAGCTCAAGGACCAGCGGCTGGCCGACGCGCCGAGCATCATCGCCGAACTGCCGGACGCGGTGGCCGGCCACCTGCGCGGGCTGGTCGCGACCCTGTCCTCGGTGCTGCTGGAGGCGCTGGTCGAGCATCCGTCCGAGCGGGTGGTGCTGGCCGGCTCGGCCAACCTGACCGAGCACGCGCTGGACTTCCCGGCGATCCGGCCGGTGCTGGAGGCGTTGGAGGAGCAAGTGGTGCTGCTGAGGCTGCTCGACCAGCAGAACAGCGCCGCCGGGCAGATCCTGGTACGGATCGGCAACGAGAACCCGCACGAGGGGCTGCAGACCGCTTCGGTGGTCTCGGCCGGGTACGGCGCCTCCGGCATCGCGCTCGGCGGCGTCGGCGTGCTCGGGCCACGCCGGATGGACTACGCGCACACCATGGCGCGGGTGGCCGCGGTCGCCAACTACATGGGCGAACTGCTGTCGGCCAACTAGCCGGCAGCTCCTGACCGCTAGCGTGCGATTCGGCATGAGTCGCGGTCCGGCCGAGCCGTACACTAGACGGCGGTTGGCACTCTGCAAGAGAGAGTGCCAGGCGCTTGAGCGCCAGAGGAAGTCGAGGTGACCACGAGCGTGCCTGGTGCTGTCCGGGACTACTACGGTCTGCTCAACGTGGGCAGGGACGCGACCGCGGAGGAGATCAAGCGCGCCTACCGGCGGCTGGCCCGCGAGCTGCACCCGGACGTGAACCCCGACCCGGAGGCGCAGAACCGGTTCAAGGAGATCACCGCCGCCTACGAGGTGCTCTCCGATCCGGAGAAGCGCCGGATCGTGGACCTCGGCGGTGACCCGCTGGCCCCCGGCGGCGGTGGCGGCGGCCCGTTCACCGGCTTCGGCGGCTTCGGCGACATCTTCGAGACGTTCTTCGGCGGCGGCGGTGCCCGCGGCCCGCGCAGCCGGGTCCGGCAGGGCGCCGATGCGCTGCTCCGGATCGACCTGAGCCTGTCCGAGATGGCCTTCGGGGTGACCAAGGACATCGCGGTGGAGACCGCGGTGCTGTGCCAGGCCTGCTCCGGCGACGGCTGTGCGCCGGGCACCCGGCCGCGTACCTGCAGCACCTGCAACGGCCGGGGCGAGGTGCAGTCCATGCAGCGCTCGCTGCTCGGCCCGGTGATGACCAGCCGGCCGTGCCCGTCGTGTGCCGGCACCGGCCAGCAGATCCCGAACCCGTGCCCGACCTGTGCCGGCGAGGGTCGGGTACGAGCCCGGCGCACCATCACGGTCGACGTGCCCGGCGGTATCGAGGACGGCATGCGGATCCGGATGTCCGGCCAGGGCGAGGTCGGGCCCGGCGGCGGCCCGCCCGGCGACCTGTACATCGAGGTCACCGAACGCCCGGACGAGACGTTCACCCGCGAGGGCGCCGATCTGCACTGCGCGATCGCGGTGCCGATGACCGCCGCGGCGCTCGGCAGCACGGTCGAACTGACCACCCTGGACAGCACCGAGCAGGTCGAGATCCGGCCCGGCACCCAGTCCGGCACGGTGCTCACGCTGCGCGGCAGGGGCGTGCCCCGGCTGCGCAGCACCGCCCGCGGCGACCTGCACGTGCACGTCGAGGTCCGTACCCCGACCCGGCTGGACGGCGAGCAGGAGAAGCTGCTGCGCCAGCTGGCCGAGCTGCGCAGCGAGGAGATCAGCGTCGGCAGCAACCGTGGCGGCCTGTTCTCCAAGGTCCGCGACGCGTTCGGCCAGCGCTAGCCGTTGGGCCGGCCGCGATGACGCCGCCGCTGTTCGTGGTGGCCTCGCTCGGCACCGGCGACACGCTCGAGCTGACCGGCGCGGAGGCGCACCATGCCGGCACCGTCAAGCGGCTCACCGTCGGCGAGCAGGCGCTGCTCGCCGACGGCCGGGGCGGGCTGGCCGAGGCGCAGGTGGTCGAGGTGACCCGCGGCTCGATCCGGTTGCAGGTGCTGTGCCGCCGTCAGCTGCCCGCGCCGCAGCCGAGGTTCACCGTGGTGCAGGCGTTGCCCAAGGGGGAACGGGCCGAGATCGCGGTGGAGCTGCTCACCGAACTGGGCGTCGATGAGATCGTGCCCTGGGCGGCCGGCCGGTCGGTTGCGGTGTGGCGCGGTGAGAAGGCCGCCCGGGGGGTCGAGAAATGGCGCCGGACCGCGTTGGAGGCGGCCAAGCAGAGCCGGCGTGGCTGGATACCGGTGGTCGCCGAGCTGGCCGGCAGCGACGCGGTGGCGAGGCGGATCGCCGAGGCGGACCGTGCGGTGCTGCTGGACGCCGAGGCCGACCGGCCGCTGTCCGAGGTGGAGCTGCCGGCGACCGGCGAGGTGCTGCTGGTGGTGGGACCGGAGGGTGGCCTGGCGCCGGCGGAGCTGGCTGCCTTCGCCGAACGCGGCGCCCAGCCCGCCCGGCTGGGGCCGGAGGTGCTGCGTACCTCCACCGCCGGGGCGGCCGCGCTCGCGGTGCTCGCGGCCCGCACCGGCCGCTGGCGTTAGCCGCGCCGCGATAACGTGAAACCCATGGACGCTGACTGCCTGTTCTGCAAGATCGTCACCGGCGACATCCCGGCCGAGGTGGTGTACGACGGGGACGGGGTGCTGGCCTTCCGCGACGTCAACCCGCAGGCCACGGTGCACGTGCTGGTGATCCCGAAGCGGCACGTCCCGGACGTCGGCGCGCTCGGGGCGGACCCGGAGGCCGGGACGGCGGTACTGGCCGGGATCCGGGCGGTGGCCGATCAGCTGCAACTGCCGTCCTACCGCACCGTGCTGAACACCGGCGGGGACTCCGGCCAGACCGTGTTCCACGTGCATGCGCACGTGCTGTCCGGGCGCAAGTTCGGCTGGCCGCCCGGCTGATCCGGGTCGATATTGGGGATTTGGCCTACCTCGGGCCGAAACGGTTCTCAGAATCGGCGATCGCCCGGCTAAACTGGAGGTTCCACGTCGTCCGAGCCGGAAGGCAGCACCTCGTCTTTGTCACAACCGTCGGAACCACTGTCCCGAACTGGTAGGCAGCCCGTCACCACCCGTTTCGAGGTCCCCGCGGACATCGTCATGGTCGGGTTGCTGGGGCCCCGTGATGAGCTGCTGCGGCTTATCGAGGCGCGGCTTGCCTCCACCATTCACGTACGCGGCAACGAGATCACCATCTCCGGCGCCCCGGCCGACAACGCCCTTGCCATCAGGCTGTTCGAGGAGTTGGTACAGCTCATGCAGTCGGGTTCCCAGCTGACCCCGGATGCGGTGGGTCGTACCCTCAGCATCCTGCAGGCCGACACCGAGCAGCGGCCGGCCGAGGTGCTCAGCCTCAACATCCTGTCCCGCCGGGGCAAGAACATCCGGCCGAAGACGGTCAACCAGAAGCACTACGTCGACGCCATCGACAACCACACGGTGGTCTTCGGGATCGGCCCGGCCGGCACCGGCAAGACCTACCTGGCGGTGGCCAAGGCGGTGCAGGCGCTGCAGGCCAAGCAGGTCAACCGGATCATCCTGACCCGGCCGGCGGTGGAGGCCGGCGAGCGGCTCGGCTTCCTGCCGGGCACCCTGAACGACAAGATCGACCCGTACCTGCGGCCGCTGATGGACGCGCTGCACGACATGATCGATCCGGACTCGGTGCCCAGGCTGCTGCAGGCCGGCACCATCGAGGTGGCGCCGCTGGCCTACATGCGCGGCCGCACGCTCAACGACGCGTTCGTGATCCTGGACGAGGCGCAGAACACCACGGCGGAGCAGATGAAGATGTTCCTGACCCGGCTGGGTTTCGGCTCCAAGGTCGTGGTGACCGGCGACATCACCCAGATCGACCTGCCCGGCAACACCCGGTCGGGTCTGCGGGTGGTCCGCGAGATCCTCGCCGAGGTCGAGGACATCGCGTTCAGCTACCTCAACGCCCAGGACGTGGTGCGGCACCGGCTGGTCGGCGAGATCGTCGAGGCGTACTCCCGGTACGACGATCGCATCTGATGACCACGCCCGGACGACGCGTCGAACAGCGGGACACCTGATGTCGATCGAGATCAACAACGAGTCCGAGTCGGCCGTCGACGAGCGGGCGATCACCTCGGTGGCTCGTTACGTGCTGGACACCCTGGGCATCAATCCGCTGGCCGAGCTGTCCATCCTGGTGGTCGACAGCGAGGCGATGGCCACGCTGCACAAGCAGTGGATGGATCTGGACGGCCCGACCGACGTGATGGCCTTCCCGATGGACACCCTGGACGACAAGCCCGGCATGGAGGCCCAGCCCGGACCGGCGCTGCTCGGCGACGTGATCCTGTGCCCGGAGGTGGCCGCCGTGCAGGCGGCGAGCGCCGGGCACAGCCGGGACGCCGAGCTGTACCTGCTCACCACGCACGGCGTGCTGCACCTGCTCGGCTACGACCACGGCGATCCGGAGAGCGAGCGGGAGATGTTCACGTTGCAGACCCAGCTGGTCACCGGCTGGGCGCGGGCGACCGGGCAGCCGCCCATCCGTACCCCGCTGCCGGGTACCTCGGCGGAGAAACGCGCCTGAGGCGCACGCGATGACCGGTCCCGACATCGTCCTGCTGATCGCGGCGATCCTGCTGATCCCGGCGGCCGGCGCGCTGGCCGCCGCGGACGCGGCGCTGGCCCGGATCTCGGTGGCACGGGTCGACGAGCTGGTGCGCGAGGGCCGCCGGGGCGGCACCGCGCTGGCCCGGCTGATGGCCGACCGGGCCCGGTACACCAACCTGTTGCTGCTGCTCCGGCTGGCCGCCGAGTTGACCGCGACGGTGTTCGTCGCCACGGTGGCCACCGCAACCTGGGGCCGCGACTGGTGGGTGGTGCTCGGCAGCATCGCGGTGATGGTGGTGGTCAGCTACGCCTTGATCGGGGTCGGTCCGCGCACGCTGGGCCGGCAGCACGCGTACTCGGTGTCGTTGCTGGCGGCCCGGCCGGTGCTGTTGCTCGGCCGGATCTTCGGCCCGCTGGCGTCCCTGCTGATCCTGCTCGGCAACGCCGTCACGCCCGGCCGCGGTTACCGCGAGGGACCGTTCGCCTCGGAGATCGAGCTGCGCGAACTGGTGGATCTGGCCGAGTCGCGGGGGGTGGTGGAGCGCGGCGAGCGGGAGATGATCCAGTCCGTCTTCGACCTCGGCGACACCATCGCGCGCGAGGTGATGGTGCCGCGCACCGACGTGGTGTTCATCGAGAGCACCAAGACCGTGCCGCAGGCGCTGGCCCTGGCGCTGCGGTCCGGGTTCAGCCGGATCCCGGTGGTGGCCGACAACGTCGACGACGTGGTGGGCCTGGTCTACCTCAAGGATCTGGTTCGCCGGGGGCAGGATCCGGAACGCGCACGGCAGACCAAGCTGGACGAGGTGATGCGCCCGCCGGCGTTCGTCCCGGAATCGAAACGGGTCGACCAGCTGCTACGGGAGATGCAGACCACCAACTCGCACATGGCGATCGTGATCGACGAATACGGCGGCACCGCCGGCCTGATCACCATCGAGGACATCCTGGAGGAGATCGTCGGGGAGATCCGCGACGAGTACGACGTGGAGCAGGCGCCGGTCGAGTCGCTGCCGGACGGTTCGTACCGGCTGACCGCCCGGCTGCCGGTTGAGGATCTCGGTGAGCTGTTCGGTGTCGAGGTGCCGCACGGCGACGAGGTGGAGACGGTCGGCGGCCTGCTCGCGCAGGTGCTGGGCCGGGTGCCGATCGCCGGTTCCTCGGCGACCGCGTTCGGCCTGGAGCTGACCGCGGAGAACATCCGCGGCCGCCGCAACCGGATCGACACGGTACTGGTACGCAGGCTGGCCGATTCCGCCGAGGAGTCGGCCGGATGACCACTGCCGAGGAACCCACCGGATGACCACTGCCGAGGAGTCGGCCGGGTGAGCACCTTCGACAGCGAGGACGCCAAGCTGGTCACGCTGGCCCGGGCCACCATGAGCCGGACCGGCGCCGGGCAGGCCGCGGCGATCCGGGACACCGACGGTCGCACCTACGCCGCGGCGGCCGTCGCGTTGCCGTCGTTGCGGCTGTCCGCGCTGCAGGTGGCGGTGGCCATGGCGCTGGCGGCGGCGGCACCCGGCATCGAGGCGGCGGTGGTGTTCGGCGGTGAGCCGGCCGACCCGGCCGGGGTGTCGGCGGTGCACGAGCTGACCCCGGACGCGCCGGTGCACTTCGTGGACCGGCGGGGGCAACCCGTCACCGGTTGACCCGGAGTTGATAGAGAGGCTGGCCGAGGCGGTGCATGTCCTCTACTGCGCCGAGCGGCTGGCCGCCGGTGAATCCTGGGCCGGCGACGGCAAGTACCTCGACACCAACCCACTGCTGCTGCCGTACGCGGACCGCCGGTGGGAATCGCCCGGGAACCAACCCGTGGCTCGTCGGCTACGAGGCGCTGCCCGCCGAACGCAGGGCCGCGATCGACCGGGAGGTGGCGGAACTGCCCAACCGGCTGGCGGCCTCCGGCTACCTCACCCACCCGTTGGGCGCCCGGCCGCCGCTGAGCGACCTGGTCGATCTTCGCTGCACCCTGGAGGCGGCCGCCGCCACGGCGGCCGCCCGGCACGGCGATCCGGAGCAACTGGCGCTGGCCGGCATGCGCCGACCCGGTCGCACCAGCCGGCCGGCTCAGCGGCCGATCACCAGTGATAGACCTTGATGCCCGACAGCGTGCCCACGAACACCGCCCCGGCGTAGAGCGCGGGTGCGGCGAACCGGTTCACCGAGCCCACCGGCAGGCTGTAGACGCTGGCCCCGGTGGCCGGGTTCAGCGCGTGCAACATGCCGGCTCCGTAGTCCAGCGCCCAGATGTAGCCGGCGCCGGCGGTCGGCGTGCCGTTGATGTTCGAGGCGGCATGCCAGAGCACGGTCATGGTGCCGTTGCTGTTCACCCGGACCGCGCGTACCCCGTTGCTGCACGGTACGAACACCTCACTGCCGACGGTCACCGCGCCGCCGAACGAGGTGCACAGCGAGATGCTGGACAACTGGCCGCCGATGCCGCCGAGCTTGGCCCGGTTGAGCAGGTAGGCGCTGCCGTTCTTGCCGGCCGCGAAGACGTAGTTGCCGACGATCTGCGGACCCTGCGAGCCCAGATCCAGGTCGCTGGCGTTGTCGTTGCGCCAGACCGACGGTGAGAAGCTGTCGATGATCTGCTGGCCGGCGAGCTTGAGCACCGAATCGGTGTAGTCGTAGGTTCCGGTGCTCGCGGTGGCGCCGTTGCCGACCGCCACCAGCAGTCCGCCGCCGGGATTCTCCACCGGCCCGGGCGTCGACCAGATGCCGCCCTCGCGGGAGGTCGGCACGGTGAAGTTCCACAACGTCGCGGTGGTCGGATGATCCAGGTCCAGCCCGACCACGCTGCCCCGGTAGCTGCTGCAGTCGCCGGCCAACCCGCCGTAGGGCACGTACACCCGGCGGCCGGCGACGATCAGCGCGCCGCGTTGCTGCATCGCCTTCGGGTCGATGCCGGTCACCGAAGCCGGCACGTCCACGGTGCGCGACCACTTGACCGCGCCGGTGACCGGATCCAGCCCGGTGGCCACGTGGTGGATGCTCGGGGTGCCGATCAGCGAGACCACGATCACCGTGTT
>DASUAC010000337.1:0-4978 GCA_035763985.1 Jatrophihabitans sp.
CGGACCGGGTTTCTCCCGGGACTACAGCCGCCCGGCGCCGTACAACCTGGTGAGCAACCTGGCCCAGGTGGCCGGCGCGGTGCACACCGGCGGGTCGAAGGCGATCGGCTTCACCTTCGCCCGTACCTGGCCGGCGCTGACCGGCGCCCCGGCCGGCCTGGCGGTGAACACCGTGGTCGGCAGCACCTCGGTGGACTTCCGCTGGGTGCCGAGCCTCGGCAAGTACGTCCGGATGATCGGCGGCCAGCAGCTGCACGCCGCGTCCGGTGCGCCGATCGCCGCCCCGAACGTGCTGGTGCAGCTGTGCAAGGTGTCGGTCAACCCCGGCGACATCGACGTGGTCGGTAACCCGTCCCAATTCACCCACACGGTCGGCTCGGGCACCGCGGTGCTGTTCCGCAACGGCAAGCGGATCGTCGGCAAGTGGAGCCGCGGCAACACGGCCTCCGGCACCACCTGGACCACGCTGTCCGGCAAGCCGCTGCTGATGGCGCCGGGCGGCGCGATAGTGGTGCTGGCCACGGTCGGCGCACCGGTCTGAACAGGCGGTTGCGTCCGTAGAATGGCCGTATGACTTCTGCGTCGCAGCACAGCGAGAACAGTCCCGCCGTCGGCACCGCCCGGGTCAAGCGTGGCATGGCCGAGATGCTCAAGGGTGGCGTGATCATGGACGTGGTCACCGCCGAACAGGCCAAGATCGCCGAGGACGCCGGTGCGGTGGCGGTGATGGCGCTGGAACGGGTGCCGGCCGACATCCGGGCGCAGGGCGGGGTGTCCCGGATGTCGGATCCGGACATGATCGCCGGCATCATCGACGCGGTGTCCATCCCGGTGATGGCCAAGGCCCGGATCGGCCACTTCGTGGAGGCCCAGATCCTGCAGGCGCTCGGGGTGGACTACATCGACGAGTCCGAGGTGCTGACCCCTGCCGACTACGTCAACCACATCGACAAGTGGCAGTTCACCGTGCCGTTCGTGTGCGGCGCGACCAACCTGGGGGAGGCGCTGCGCCGGATCACCGAGGGCGCGGCGATGATCCGGTCCAAGGGCGAGGCCGGCACCGGGGACGTGTCCAATGCGACCACCCATATGCGCAGCATCGGCGCGGAGATCCGGCGGCTCGGTTCGCTCAGCGCCGACGAGCTGTTCGTGGCCGCCAAGGAGCTGCAGGCGCCGTACGAGCTGGTCGCCGAGGTGGCCCGGGCCGGCAAGCTGCCGGTGGTGCTGTTCACCGCCGGCGGCATCGCCACCCCGGCCGACGCGGCCATGATGATGCAGCTCGGCGCCGAGGGGGTCTTCGTCGGCTCGGGCATCTTCAAGTCCGGCAACCCGGCGCAGCGGGCCGAGGCGATCGTCAAGGCGACCACCTTCTATGACGACCCGGACGTGCTCGCCAAGGTTTCGCGCGGGCTGGGCGAGGCCATGGTGGGCATCAACGTCGAGGACATCCCGCAGCCGCACCGGCTCGCCGAACGGGGCTGGTAGCAGATCCTTCGCCAGGCCTGCGGCCGAACCGCCGATCCGCGCTGCTGGTGATCTTCATACAGTTCACGCGCCATGGCGCACCATAGGTCTGAAGATCGCACGAGGAGAGTGAGCATGTGCCGGAGCATCAAGACCCTGCGGCCGCCGTACACCGAGCACCCGACCGCGGCGGACTCGCGCGCGGCGGCGCTGCAGTACGTGCGCAAGGTGGCCGGCATGCGCAGCCCGTCCAAGGCAAACGCCGAGGCGTTCGAGGCGGCGGTGGCCGAGATCGCCCACATCACCGACCACCTGCTGGCCAGCCTGGTGCTGCCTGCCCGGCGCCCGGCGGCCGAGGCGTCCTGACCCGGTCTGGAGAATCGTGAGTGCTGCGCCGACCATCGGCGTGCTCGCCCTGCAGGGCGATGTGCGCGAGCACCTCGCGATGCTGGCCTCGGCCGGCGCGCACGGGGTGCCGGTGCGCCGGCAGGCCGAACTGGCGCGGGTCGACGGCCTGATCATCCCCGGCGGCGAGTCCACCACCATCGTCAAGCTGGCCGGCCTGTTCGACCTGCTTGATCCGATCCGGGAACGGATCGCCGGCGGCCTGCCGACCTACGGCTCGTGCGCCGGGATGATCCTGCTCGCCGACCGGATCGCCAACCCGGCGGTCGGCTCGGCCGGGGTGCAGACCAGCTTCGGCGGCATCGACATGACGGTGCGGCGCAACGCCTTCGGCCGGCAGGTGGAGTCGTTCGAGGAGCCGGTCAGCATGGCCGGCATCCCGGGCGGCCCGCTGACCGCGGTCTTCATCCGGGCACCATGGGTAGAGGAGGTAGGCCCGGCCGCCGAGGTGCTCGCCCGGGTGGAGGCGGGTCCGGCGACCGGTAGAATCGTGGGGATCCGTCAGCGGCACCTGCTCGCGACCTCGTTCCATCCGGAACTGACCCATGACGCGCGGGTGCACGGCTATTTCGTGAACATGGTGCGCGAGCAGTTGGGCGGACGCCTGTTGGATGAGGCCTAGCGGCGCGCGCTGCACCTGGGTGAGGCGTGAGTGAGCATCGCAGCGAAGCGAGGAGCGGAGCGAACGCGCGATGAGCGCTCGCGCGAAGAGCAAGGAGTGAAGAGTTGAGCGGGCATTCCAAGTGGGCCACCACGAAGCACAAGAAGGCGGTCATCGACGCCAAGCGCGGCAAGATGTTCGCCCGGCTGATCAAGAACATCGAGGTGGCCGCCCGTACCGGCGGCGGTGACCCGGCCGGCAACCCGACCCTGTACGACGCCATTCAGAAGGCGAAGAAGTCCTCGGTGCCGGCCGACAACATCGACCGGGCGGTCAAGCGCGGGTCCGGTGCCGAGGCCGGCGGCGCCGACTGGCAGACGATCATGTACGAGGGCTACGGGCCGTCCGGGGTCGCGGTGCTGATCGAGTGCCTGACCGACAACCGGAACCGGGCCGCCACCGAGGTGCGTACCGCGATGACCCGCAACGGCGGCAACATGGCCGACCCGGGCTCGGTGTCGTACCTGTTCAACCGCAAGGGCGTGGTGATCCTGGCCAAGGACGGCCAGAGCGAGGACGACGTGCTGCTCGCGGTGCTGGACGCCGGCGCCGAGGAGGTCAACGACCTCGGCGAGGAGTTCGAGGTGATCTGCGAGGCCGGCGACCTGATCGCGGTCCGCGATGCGCTGCAGGACGCCGGCATCGACTACGAGTCGGCCGAGTCCTCGTTCCTGCCCAGCGTGCAGGTGCCGCTGGACGAGGACAGCGCGCGCAAGGTGTTCAAGCTGATCGACGCGCTGGAGGACTGCGACGACGTGCAGAACGTCTTCGCGAACTTCGACGTCTCCGACGACGTGATGGCCGCGGTCGGCTAGGTCGTATCGGCTGGACCGGGGTCGGCGCCGGCTCGGCTGGACCGGCTCGGCGCCGGTCAGGTCGCCGCCGGTCAGAACGAGCGGTGCCAGAACTTGAGCAACTCCAGGCCGACCTGGCCGTTCTGGTGTGGCTGACCGGACAGGTCGTACAGCCAGAAGATCAGCCGGAAGAACGCCCGGTTGATGCTGTTCACCTGCAGCAGGGCGAACACGATCAGCAGTCCGAACGGCTTGACCTGGTCGGCGAACTGCCGGAAGTTGCGGTCCAGCGACGGCTCGATCGCGCCGTAGCCGTCCAGCCCGGGCACCGGCAGCAGGTTGAGCACCGCCGCCATCAACTGCAGCAGCCCGAGGCCGGACACCGCCAGCCAGAAGATGAAGTGCGTGCTGGTCGGAGCCTGCTCGCCGGCCAGCACGATCAGCACGCCGGCCAGCAGCAGGTTCACCAGCGGGCCGGCCAGCGAGACCAGCGCCCGCTGCAGGTCGGTGCGGAACCGCTCCGGGTGCAGCCACACCGCCCCGCCGGGCAGCCCGATCCCGCCGATCGCGATGAACAGCACCGGCAGCAGGATGGACAGCACCGGGTGGGCGTAGCGCAGCGGGTTCAGGGTCAGGTAGCCGCGCGCCTCGACGTCCCGATCGCCGAACCGCCAGGCCAGGTAGGCGTGTGCGAACTCGTGCAGGCTGAGGCTGACCACCCAGGCGGCCAGGATGAACACGAACACCGCCAACCGGGTGCCGCGGCTGTCTCCGGTGGCGGTCCAGCACAGCCAGCCGCTCAGCCCGGCCACCGCGAGCACCAGCAGGAAGACCAGACTGGGCCGGACGCCGGCCCGCCGGCGCCGGAACGGAATGGTCACGGTGCGGCAGTCTAGGGGCAGGCTGGTCACCCGTCCGGCAGGCGTGTCACGCAACCGGCGGCGCAGCGCGTCGGGATAGGCTCATCGAACGTCCATTCGAACGGCTGCGAATCCAGGAGGTCCCCGCGGATGCGAGTGCTCGGCGTGGACCCCGGCCTGACCCGGTGCGGGCTGGGCGTCGTGGACGGCCAGCCCGGCCGGCCGCCGACGCTGGTGCACGTCGAGGTGTTGCGCACGCCGGCCGCTGACCTGCCGGAACGACGGCTGCTGGCGCTGTCGGCCGCGCTGGACGAGGCGGTCGGCGAATTCCGGCCGGACGTGGTGGTGGTGGAGCGGGTGTTCGCCCAGCACAACGTGCGCACCGTGACCGGCACCGCGCAGGTGGCCGGCCTGGCCATGGTGGCCGCGGCCCGGCACGGGATCCCGGTGCAGCTGCACACCCCGTCCGAGGTGAAGGCGGCGATCACCGGATCCGGCTCGGCCGACAAGGCCCAGGTGACCGCGATGGTGACCCGGATCCTGAGGCTGACCAGCGCACCGCGGCCGGCCGACGCCGCCGACGCGCTGGCGCTGGCGATCTGCCAGATCTGGCGCGGTTCCGGGATCAGCCGGCTGTCCGAGGCCGCAGCTGCCGGACGGACCGCCCGGCTCACCGATGCGGCCGGCCGGCTGGTCCGGCTGTCCACGACGGGAGTCCATCGATGATCGCCAGCGTGCACGGCCGGGTCGCCGCGGTCGGGCCGGACGGCGCGGTGGTGGAGGTCGGCGGGGTC
>DASUAC010000338.1:0-3210 GCA_035763985.1 Jatrophihabitans sp.
CCTGCGCGACGTGTGGCAGTGGATGGCCGAACTGCCCGGCGGCTGGCGGCCGGCCGAGCGCACCCCAGGCCTGGCGCCGGACCGGGAACGCGAGCTGCTGGCGGGATTCGCCGGCTAAGCGTTCCAGCCCGCCGGAGTGCAGGGTGATCTGCTGGCCAGGCACACCGGCCCGCTCGGCCACCATGACCTGCCAGTCGGCCTTGTCGCCGGCGACCGCCAGGTCACCGCCCAGCTCGACCAGCGCCGAGCAGCCGTACCGCGCCGCGATCTCGGCAGCCGCCCAGTCCGCGGTCTGCGCCTTCGCGGTGGCGCCGAGGTCCAGCTCGGTGCCGGACGGGACGGTGAGCAGCCCGCGCTCGGCGTCCAGCCGCAGCTGCCGCCAGCCCGGCGACCGGCTCGGCACCGGGTCGGCACCGGGTCGGCCGGCTCGGCCAGTTCGCGGCCGACCAGCTGCACGATGTCACGGTCATAGCCGAGCCCACGCAGCCGACGGCCGATGGTCGGGTCCAGCGCGCTGTCGGTCCGTTCGGCCGACTCGAGCGCCGCCGCGACCAGCCGGCTGAGCAGCCGGGAGATCGGCACCGGACGGCCACTGCGCTCGTTCGCCCGGCTCAGTTCGGAATCCGGCCGGAATCGGCTGGCGGCCCATTCCACCCGCCGCATCAGCGCGCGCAGGTCGGCCACCGCCGGTTCCAGCGCGGCGGCGTCGGTGACCACCAGCCGGACCAGGCAGCTCCAGTCCTGTCAGGTCGAGGCCGGCAGCGCGGCCGGCGAGTTCAGCACGGCAGTCATGATCAGCGACTTCCGCCGTTGTTGGACGAACCGCTGCCGGACGAGGCCGGCGAACCGCTCGACGAACTGCTGCCGGACGAGGTGCCGGTGGAACTGCTGCCGGAAGAATTGCCCGCCGCCGAGGTGCCGGCGCCGTGCTGGGCATGCGCGGCCTGCGCGGCGAACAGGCCCAGGCTCGCCGCACCCGCGGTGACCACCACCGCAACCGCCCAGCGCGCTCGGCCAAGGATCGTGTTCATGGCATCCACCCTGACCGGCGGCGCTCCAACTTCCTGCGTATCGACTTGGAGCCGTCTGTGAATACAGTGCCTGCGGGACCGGGCCGGCCGCGCATCGGCACGGAGCGACCCGACCGGCAAGGCCGGCACCGCCCGTACGATCGAGGTATGGCGGTTCCCGGGTTGGCGGAGGTGCGCGAGCGCATCGGCAGCGCCCTGTTCGCGAAGGTGGCCGGCACCGAGGGGCCGCAGCGCCGGGACCGGATTCACTACAGCGAAGGCCCGCGCTGGTTCGCCGAGGACCGGCCGATCCGGCAGGTGCACGCCGACGCGGCGATGTTCGTCGGTGGGCTGCGCGCCCTGCTGCTGCAGTCGCTGCATCCGCTGGCGATGGCCGCGGTGGCCGGACATTCCGGTTTCAAGGGCGACCCGTGGGGACGGCTGCAGCGCACCAGCCACTTCCTGGCGGTGACCACCTACGGCACCGCTGCCGACGCCGAGGCGATGATCCGCCGGATCCAGGCGATCCACCGGCGGGTGACCGGGGTGGCGCCGGACGGGCGTCCGTACTCGGCCGACGACCCGCACCTGCTGCGCTGGGTGCACCTGGCCGAGGTGGACAGCTTCCTCACGACCTACCAGCGCTACGGCGAGCAGCCGCTGGACCAAGCCGGCCGGGACGGCTACGTCGCCGACATGGCCCGGGTGGCCGGCGCCCTCGGCGTGCCGGATCCGCCGGCCACCGAGGCCGAACTGCACCGCCAGCTGGCCGGCTACCGGCCGGAGTTGGCGGGCACCGCGGCAGCCCGGGACGCCGCCCGGTTCATGCTGCTGCAGCCACCGCTGCCGTTGCCGGTACGCCCGCCGTACGCGGTGCTGGCGGCGGCCGCGGTCGGTTCGCTGCCGCGCTGGGCCCGCTGGCCGCTGCGGCTGCCGTACCTGCCGGTGGCCGAGGCCACGGTGGTACGACTGGCCGGCGACGGCCTGGTCCGGACCATCCGGTGGGCGATGACCCCACCGCCGCCGCGCGCCGCCTGAACCGACCGGTGGCTATGACCCCACCCGCGCCTGAACCGGCGCTGAGCCGAGCCGCCCGGCTGCTACGGGTTCGGGTTGGTGATCTCCTGGCAGTGCCGCTTGATCACCGGATCGTGCGGGGTGACGTGGATGCCGAAGAAGGTCGCGTCGCACTTCCTGGCGGCATCGGCGACCTGGTGCCGCTGCTGCCAGGCCACGATGATTGCGGCCACCATGACCAGCACGATGATCGCCCGGACGAGCAGCTTGCCGATGAGCACGAGCAGCAGCAGGCCGATCACGATGACCGCGACGATCGTCCCGACCCCGACGTTGCTCGCCTGGCTGGTGTCCAGCGCTAAGACGTCCATGGCCGAAGGTTAGATGATCCCGGACGATCCGACCGGTACCTCACCGCCTAGTTAGACTCGACATCGTCTGCGCCGAAGCAGCCGAGCAGCCGAACCACGGCTGGACGTCGACCACCAGGAGGCCAGCCGACCGTGACGACGCCGGAGCGAGGGCTCGGCGCACCCCCGCCGCCTGCGGCAGGCGCGGTGCGCATCGTGGCCCTGGGTGGCATCAGCGAGATCGGCCGGAACATGACGATGTTCGAGGCCCGCTCGCGGCTGCTGGTGGTGGACTGCGGCATGCTGCTGGGCAAGACCAACGCGCCCGGGGTCGACCTCGGGCTGCCGGACTGGTCGGCCTACGCCGACCGGCTGGCCGACATCGACGCGATCGTGCTGACCCACGGCCACGAGGACCACATCGGCGCGCTGCCGTACCTGCTGCGGTCCCGGCCGGACATCCCGCTGGTCGGCTCCCGGCTGACCCTCTCGCTGGTCGCCGCCAAGCTGGAACAGCACCGGATCCGGCCGGAGCTGCGCTACGTCCGCGAGGGTGACCGGATCAGCATCGGCGACTGGGATCTGCAGTTCTACGCGGTCACCCACTCCATCCCGGACGCGCTCGCGGTGGCGTTGCGCACCCCGGGCGGCACCATCCTGCACACCGGCGACTTCAAGATGGACCAGACGCCGCTGGACGGCCGGCTGACCGACCTGTCGGGCTTCTCCCGGCTGGGTGACGAGGGTGTCGACCTGCTGCTGGCCGACTCCACCAATGCCGAGGTGCCGGGCTTCATCCCTAGTGAGCGCGAGGTCGGCCGGGTGGTCACGGA